>NZ_DASZBY010000051.1:0-36830 GCF_035943795.1 Aliidongia sp.
CCGCCGGCACCGCCGGTGCCGACTGGTCCGGGCCGATCGCCGCCGGCGTGGTGCTGGCGACGACCGTCGGCCTCTACGGCTACAAGCTCTATACGCGGGTCCAGCAGTCGAACACATATGAGGGGACGAACCAGACCTTCCTGCAATATGCGGACGTCCCGCCGGGTCTTGCCAAGCAATTGGCCAATGACGACCAGTACGGCAATAGCGTCGGTCCGGTGTTCCAGGCGACCGCTGCGAAGCTGGGTATCTCGCAGACCCAGATGGGCCAATTCCTGGCCTCGTTCAAAGACCCGCAGCAGTTGAAGAATCTCGTGCTCGCCGCCCAGAACGTCCAGCCGGACAAGAACGGCAATTTTCCGGTGGCGCTCAACAAGAACGGCGACACGGTACCGGACGCGCCGGCCAACCTGTCCCCGAGCCAGCTCAAGACGTTCTATCAGAACAACTCGTCGCTGCTGGGGCCGGAAAGCCGGGGGAACAGCAAGACCGACCAGGAGTTTCCGGAGATCACGGTGATCCCGCCGGCCAATGCCGGAGATCAATATTACCGGTCGCTCGCGGCCAAGGCCGAAACGCCGAAGAGCATCGATGGCCTCATCCAATGGGCCAAGGACAACGGCGTGGCCTTTCCGACAGCGCCGCCGCCCGCCGCGCCCAAGGTGACCCCGCCCGTCACCGCAACTCCCCCCACGACCACCACACCGGTGCCGCCCGCACCGACGACCCGCGTGGTTACCGCAAAGGCTGGCGATACGCTCGAGGGAATAGCGAAAGCAAACGGCACCACCTTGCCGACGCTCGAAAAGCTCAACCCGCAGTTTGACTGGTCGCTGTTCAACGGGAACCCGTTCACGCCGCCGAACCCCCCGGGCAAGCGGGATCCGGATCTGCTTCGTATCGGTGACAAGATCAACATACCGATCCCCACCGATTCGACCCCGAACCAGCGGGTGGCGCTCGGCGGCCGGCGAGCGGACTAGTCGGCGATCTCACTTGGATGTCCGCTTCGTCTGCAACGGCGGGGCGGTTCGTCCAGCGATATGCCATAGGCAGGGTCGAATGGTCCTGGAGGGCGGCGGGAATACCCGCCGCCCTCGCTTTCGTCAGTGCGCGCCGAGCTTCTTCTTCGCCGGCGCCAGATAGTCCCGATCCAGCAATTCCGCGATCTGCACGGCGTTGAGCGCGGCGCCCTTGCGCAGGTTGTCGGCCACGACCCAGATCGACAGGCCGTGCTTCACGGTCGGGTCCTTGCGGATCCGGCTCACGAACACCGAATCTTCGCCGGCGCATTCTTGCGGAGTGACGTAGCCTTCGTCGACCTGATGGTCGATCACGGTGATGCCGGGGGCCGCCTTGAGCGCGGCGCGGGCGCGCTCGGCCGAAATCGGGTTCTCGAACTCGATGTTGATCGCCTCGGCATGGCCGATGAACACGGGCACGCGCACGCAGGTCGCCGACACCGCGATCTCGGGATCCAGGATCTTGCGGGTCTCGACCACCATCTTCCATTCTTCCCGGGTCGAGCCATCGTCCATGAAGCTGTCGATGTGCGGGATGACGTTGAAGGCGATGCGCTTGGTGAATTGCTCGGGCTTGATCGGGTCGTTCACATAAATGGCACGGGTCTGGACGAACAGTTCGTCCATCGCCTCCTTGCCCTTGCCCGAGACCGACTGGTAGGTCGCCACGACCACGCGCTTGATCTTGGCGATGTCGTGCAGCGGCTTCAGCGCCACGACCATCTGGATGGTCGAGCAGTTCGGGTTGGCGATGATGTTGCGCTTGGTATAGCGCCCGATCGCCTGGGGATTGACCTCGGGCACGACCAGCGGCACGTCCGGGTCCATGCGGAATTCCGACGTATTGTCGATCACGACCGTGCCGGCGGCGGCGGCGCGTGGCGCATGGATGGCCGAGACCTTGGCGCCGGGCGAGAACAGCGCGATGTCGATGCCCTTGAAGCTGAACGTATCCAAGGCCTGGACCTTGAGGACGTCGTCCTCACCCCAGGAAACCTCGGAGCCGATCGAGCGCGTGGAGGCGAGCGCCACGATGTCGTCGATCGGAAATTCCCGCTCGTGCAGGGTGGTCAGGAGTTCACGGCCGACATTGCCGGTAGCGCCCACGACGGCAACCCGATAGCCCATGACGAATTCCTCGACCTCGATGAAAAGAAGCGCAACACTAAACGCGCCTCGCCCGATCGAGACAAGACGTGAGGAAACATGGCCGACCTGACCACCCACCATGGGGCGCTCGATTACCATGGCTTCTGGTTGCGCTACCTGCGCGCCCATGGCCGGCCGCAGACGCGGGCGCTGCATTACTGCGGCAGCCTGCTGGCGCTGGGTGCCGTCGTCCTGGCCGTCACGAGCGGGGACTGGCTGTGGGCCCTGGCGGCGCCGGTGCTTGGATATGGCTTTGCCTGGACCGCGCATTTCGGCATCGAGCACAATCGGCCCGAGACCTTCGGCCATCCGTTCTGGTCGCTGATCAGCGACTACCGGATGCTGGCGCTGTTCCTGACCGGCCGTCTGGCCCCGCACCTGGTCGAGGCCGGCATCGGCGCCTGACCGGTACTCTGCAGCGCTACATCGCCCGGATGTCTTCCGGTTCCAGGTCGTCGCGATCGTGGCGACCATCGATGTAGTGGATCGCGGCCACGAGGTCGTCGGGTGACGCATCGTCGAGCGCCCCCACCGGAATGAACACGAACGGTCCGCCATCCGGCCCGTGCTCGCCGTTTCCCGGCGTGCGGATGCCGCAGATCCTGCAGAACTGGAAATGCAGGTTGGGGCCTGGCCGGCCCGGCGGTGTCCAGGAATATTCCGTTTGCGCATCGGCGCCCTGGATCAGGCGAAACCGCTCGGGCTCGACGATGGCGAACCACGAGCGCACCTTGGTACAGAGGGAGCAATTGCATCTCATGGTGCCGGCGCCCAGGTCGAGGTCGACCTCGAAACGGACGGCGCCGCAATGACAGCTGCCTTTATGGGTTTTTGCGGACATGCATCATTCTCCCTTGGTCGTCGCCGCCAGATGCTTGGCGAGCTTGTCGAAGGCGCTGGACCAGCCTTGGGCATGGCCGTCGCGATTGGCGGCGGTCGGCAGGCCCTCCTGGCGCAGGGTGAGTTCCGTCGTGCCGCCCAGGTCGCGCAACGCGACGGTGACCAGCGTCTCGCGCGGCTCACCTTCCATTGCCCAAGTGAAGGCGAACAGCCTGTCCTGCTCGATCGCCGTGTAGCGGCCCGCGACCGGCAACTTGCGGCCATCGGGCAGGTGCATGGTCAGTCGATAGCGTCCGCCGACGCGCGGCTCGAGCAACGGCACCTCGCACATGATCCCTTCGGGGCCGATCCAGCTCTGCCATTCCTCCCGATCAAGCCAGAGCCTGAAGATGCGGGACGGTGTGGCGTCGAAGACGCGGGTGATTTCCAGCACCGGATTTTCGGCACTCATGGCTTGGGCTCCTCATTCTCAGCTTTGAGCCGGGCATCGAGGCGGTCGAAGCTGCCGCTCCAGAAGCGGCGGTGAAACTCGATCCACTCGGCGGCACCTGCCAGGGCGGCGCGATTGAGGCGGCACCGGCGATGCTTGCCTTCGCGCTCGTTGGAGATCAGCGAAGCCTGTTCCAGGACCTTCAGATGCCGCGAGATCGCCGGCAAAGAGATGTCGAACGGGGCCGCCAGCTCCCCGACGGTCGCATCCCCTTGCGCCAGGCGCGCAAGGATGGCCCGACGGGTCGGGTCGGCGAGGGCGGAGAAGGTGTCGTCAAGGGTGTTCATTTCACTTATATATGAAATAACTAACAGGTTAAGTCAATAAGAAATAGCAGGGTGAGGAGCATCTGCCGCTCCTCACCCGGGCGGCCCGCTGTCAGACGATCTTGGCCGTGCGGGCTTGTTCTATCTCATCGGGCGTGAAGCCCAGCTCCGTCAGGATCTCGTCCGTGTGTTGGCCCAAAGCCGGCGGATGGCTGACGATCGCCGCGGGCGTGCGGTCGAGCACGATCGGCTGGCCGACGTAGCGCACCCCGTCCAATTCCTGGGCGATGCCCAGATGCCGGACCTGCGGTTCGGCGAAGGCCTGGTCGATCGAATTGATCGGGCCGCACGGCACGCCCGCCTCGTTCAGGCGGGTGATCCAGGACGCGCTGTCGTCGGTCACCGTGCAGGCGTCGATCAGGACCTGCAGCGCATCGCGATTGTCGCTGCGCGCCTTGGCGGTGGCGAAGCGCGGATCGCTCAGCCAGGCTTCGGCACCGAGCGTCTTGGCGAGCCGTTCCCAGATGTGATGGCCGGCGGCGGCGATGTTGATGTAGCCGTCGCGTGTCCGGAATACGCCGGTCGGAATGCTGGTCGGATGGTTGTTGCCGGCCTGGGGCGCCACCTCGCCCTTCATCAGCCAGCGTGACGCCTGGAAATCGAGCATGAAGATCTGCGCCTGCAGCAGCGAGCTGCGGACCCATTGGCCCTTGCCGCTCGCCTCGCGCTCCAGCAGTGCCACCAGCACGCCCTGGGCTGCGAAAATGCCGGCGCACAGGTCGGCGATCGGAATGCCGACGCGCATCGGGCCGTGGCCGGGCTCGCCGGTGATCGACATCAGGCCGCCCATGCCCTGGGCGATCTGGTCGAACCCCGGGCGGGCGGCATAGGGGCCGTCCTCGCCGAAGCCGGAGATCGAGGCATAGATCAGCCGCGGGTTCACCGCCGACAGCGCTTCATAATCGATGCCCAGGCGATGCTTCACGTCCGGCCGGAAATTCTCGACCACCACGTCCGCGGTCGCGGCCAGGCGCTTCAGGATCGCGACGCCTTCCGGGGCCTTGAGGTTCAAGGTCAGGCCGCGCTTGTTGCGGTGCAGGTTCTGAAAATCCGGACCGTCGCGCGGGCCCCCCATCGGCTCGCCCGTATCCAACCCCTCGGGCATTTCGACCTTGATGACGTCGGCACCCCAGTCGGCGAGCTGACGCACGCAGGTCGGCCCGGCGCGCACGCGGGTCAGGTCGAGCACCTTGAACCGGGCGAGGGCGGATGAGGCGGTGGGCATGACGGTTCCTCCCTGGGAATGGTGATCGTTTCGGCCATAGTGTAGATTGTTGACAGTCTGGATGTATAGTGTTGACACATCGCGTCGTCGACCATCACCATGACGCATGAACGAGCCTTCGCTCAGCGCCCTCGACATCCTGCGGACCCGGTCGCTCGCCTCGCTGGCGGCGCAGGAGATCGAACGCATGATCACGACCGGCGAGCTCAAGGCCGGCGAGCGCCTGAACGAGCTGGCGCTGGCCGCCCGGCTCGGCATCAGCCGGGGGCCGGTGCGCGAGGCGGTGCGCGGGTTGGAGGGCGCCGGCCTGGTCGTCACGGTCGTCAACCAGGGATCCTTCGTCCGCAAGGTCAGCGCCGAAGAGGCGCACGAGCTGTACGAGATCCGGGTGGCGCTCACGGGCTATGCCTGCGCCCATCTGGCCCGACAGGCGACCAAGGAGCAGATCGCGGCGTTGCGCGCGCTGGTTCGGCAGATGGCGACCGCCCAGACGGCCGGTGACGCGGTCGGCTATTACACGCTCAATCTCGATTTCCATGCGACCCTGATGCGCTTTGCCGGCAACAAGCGCGCGCTCAGGATCCACGAGGAATTCGGCAACGAGCTGAACCTGTTCCGCCGCCGCTCGCTGGTCTCCGCCGCGGGCATGCGGGCGTCGAACGCCGAACATACGGAGATCGTGCGCGCCATCGCCGCCGGCGATCCGGCCCGGGCGCGCGAGGCGGGCGAGTTGCATATATCCCACGGCCTGGGCCGGTTCGTGGCGAGCAGCCCGCCGGCCGAACCCGCCGCGGTACCGGACGGCGAAACGAGGAAGCTACCGCGAAGGCGCAAGGCCGCACTCTGAATCGGGCACAGACCTGAACGGCCGACAGCCAATCATGGGGAGGAACTGGGACATGAGAATGGCGAACTGGGCAGTCTCGCTTCTGGCAGCGATCGGGATCGCGACCCTTGCGGTCTCGGGCGCGTCGGCCCAGACCGAGCACGAGAAGCAGCTCTATGAGGCAGCGAAGAAGGAAGGGTCCGTCACCTGGTATTCGGGCATCCTGGACCAGCAGATCTGCGATCAGATCGGCCAGGCGTTCCAGGCGAAATACCCGGGCATCCAGTTCAGCGTGATCAAGACCACGTCCCAGGTGGCGTTCCAGCGGTTGTTGCAGGACTTGAAGGCAGGCCAAGTGCAGGCGGACGTGTTCACCACGACCGACATCGGCCATATGTTGTTCCTGAAGTCCAAGGACCAGCTCGTGCAGTACGAGCCGGACAACGAGGCCGGCATGGCCAAGGCGGTTCAGAACGTCGATCCGGACGGCTATTACCACACGGGCTGGGTCGGCCTGTCGGCGATCGTCTACAACACCAACAAGGTGAAACCGGCCGACGTGCCCAAGGACTGGCCCGACCTGACCGATGCGAAATGGCAGAACCAGATCACCTTCGGCAGCCCGAACTACAGCGGCATGGTGGGCGTCTGGACCGTCGCCATGGCCGAGCGTTACGGCTGGGATTATTTCACCAAGCTCAACACGCTCAATCCCCAGATCGGCCGGTCGATCGACGATTCGGTCACCGTGCTGAACTCGGGCGAGCGCATCGTCGGCATGGGCAACCCGGCGACCGCGATCCGCAGTGCGGCCAAGGGCAACCCGCTGGCCGTGGTCTATCCGTCCTCGGGCACCCTGATGGTCATCTCGCCCTCGGCCATCATCAAGGGCACGACCCATCCGAACGCCGCGAAGCTGTTCATGGAATTCGCGACCGGCCCGGAATATTCCAAGATCCTGGCGCAGAATTTCGAGCAGCCGCTGCGGACCGACGTGCCGCCGTCCCCAGGCGCGAAGGCGCTGGCCGACATGACGCTGTTCGCCCCGACCGCCCAGCAGATCGAGCAAGAGCTGCCGCCCAACAAGGCGAAATGGCGCGACACGTTCGGGATGTGAGGACATGAGCCGACCATCCCTGGCCCCGGGCCTGGACGGGACGCGTCCCGCGCCGACCAATCCCGAGCCGAACCTCGTGGCGGCGCGGCCGGCCCGGTTCGGGTTGCGCCTCGACCTCTGGTCGCTGATCTGGATCGGCGCTACCCTGATCCTGGTGTTCCTGGTCGTGGCGCCGATGCTGCGGCTGCTGATTTCCAGCTTCCAGTCGACCGAGACCGGCGCGTTCACGGTCTCGAACTATGTGGCGGCCTATGCCAACCAGCGCCGGCTGATCGGGCTTGGCAATTCCCTGCTGTATGGCGCCGCCGTCGTCGCCGTCTCGATCGCCTTCGCGGTGCCGCTCGCCTGGGCGGTCGCCCGCACCGACATGCCGGGCAAGGGCGTGGTGCGTGCCACCGTGCTGGGTGCCTTCATCACGCCGTCCTACCTGGGCGCCATCGGCTGGATCCTGCTGGCCGGACCGAATGCCGGCTGGATCAACCGCATCTGGATGGCGCTGACCGGAAGTCATGCCGGCGTGTTCAACGTCTACAGCTTCGGCGGCCTCGTACTGGTCACGGCGCTCTATGCTTTTCCCTACATCTTCGTCTTCACGGCCGATGCGCTCGACCGCGTGTCGTCGGAGATGGAGGAGGCGGCCCATATCCTGGGCATGAGCCCGTTGCGCACCGTGTTCAAGGTGACCCTGCCGCTGGTGCTGCCGGCGATCCTGGGCGGCTCGATCATCGTGTTCCTGGATACGGTCGCCCTGTTCGGCACGCCGGCGGTGATCGCGTTGCCGGCGCGCATCAACATCATGACGCTTCAGCTCTGGCAGTTCTTCGAATTCCCGGTCCGCGCCGAGGCGGCCGCTGCCTATGCGGTGCCGCTGGTGCTCATCACCATCGCGATGCTGGGGCTGCAAAAGCTCATTCTCGGGCGCAAAGGCTATGTCTCCCTGTCGGGCAAGAGCGGCGGGCGGCAGTTGATGAAGCTTGGCAAGTTGCGCTGGGTCGTGCTGGCCGGCTGTCTCGTGGTTTGTGCGCTGGCCGTGTTCCTGCCCTATGCGGCACTCGCCCAGGCCGCCTTCAGCCGGGCCTGGGGCCAGGGCTTTTCCTTCGCGAACCTGACGCTTTCCAATTTCGCCTATCTGTTCAACGACGGCTCCAGCCGCCAGGTCATCCTCAACACCTTCGTCTATTCGGCGGCGACCGCCTGCGTCGCGGTGGTGCTGGCGCTGATCGTCGCCTACGTGGTCAGCCGCCGGCTGGTGATCGGCGGCGGCATCCTGTCGGCGCTCTGCATGGCGCCGCTGGTGGTGCCCGGCATCGTGCTCGCCATCGGCTTCTACGCGGTCTATTCCTCGCCGCCCTTCGCGCTCTACGGCACGGCCGCCATCCTGGTGTTGGGCTTCACCACCCGGTTCCTGCCGATCGCTTTCGCCAATTGCATGGCCGGGCTCCGCTCGCTCAATCCCGAGATGGAGGAGGCGGTGCGCATCCTGGGCGGCAGCCGCCTGCTCGCGGTCCGACGCGTGGTCGTGCCGCTGCTGAAGAAGAGCCTGGTCGGCACCTGGCTGCTGGTGTTCATCCCGGCCTCGCGCGAATTGAGCACGGCGATCTTCCTGGTCGCCGCCAAGACCCGCGTCATCTCGGTGCTGATCCTCGACCTCAGCGAGAACGGCAGCTTCGAGCTGCTGGCGGCACTGGGCTTCTTCCTGCTGGGCGTCACCATCCTGATCGTCCTGATCGGCTACCGCCTGGTCGGCCGCGATTTCCTGTTGAGGAGAGCATGAACCCGATGGCTCTTTCCGCCGTTGCCAACGACGCGATGCTGCCGCGGCTGTCGCTCGACAAGATCACCTGCGCGTTCGGCGCCTATACCGCGGTGGACAACCTCGACCTCGACATCATGCCGGGCGAATTCGTCTCGCTGCTGGGGCCCTCCGGCTGCGGCAAGACTACGACGCTTCGCATGATCGCCGGCTTCATGAAGCCCACCGCCGGCACGATCGCGATGGACGGCAGCCCGATCTCGTCGGCCGCCGGCGCGTTGCCGCCCGAGAAGCGCCAGATGTCGATGATCTTCCAGAGCTACGCGGTCTGGCCGAACATGACCATCGGCGAGAATGTAGCGTTCGGCCTGAAGCTGCGCCGGTTCGATCGCGAGACGATCGCCCGCAAGGTCAAGGAAGTACTGGAGACGGTCCATCTGGATCACCTGGCCGAGCGCTATCCGGCCGAGCTGTCGGGCGGCCAGCAGCAGCGCGTGGCGCTGGCCCGCGCGATCGTCATCCGGCCGCGGGTGTTGCTGCTCGACGAGCCGCTGTCGAACCTCGACGCCAATCTGCGCGAGGAGATGCGGTTCGAGATCCGCCGACTGCACGACGCCTTCAACTTCACCACGGTCTACGTCACCCACGACCAGAGCGAGGCGATGGTCACCTCGGACCGGATCGCGGTGATGAACAAGGGCAAGATCGAGCAGATCGACGCGCCCTACACGCTCTACACCCGGCCGCGCACCCGGTTCGTCGCGAGCTTCATCGGGCGCACCAACCTGATCGAGGGCACCTGTTCCGGGGCGACCATCCGGTTCGACGGCTTCAGCCTGCCGCGGGCGGCGTTCGAGAACGGGGGCGGTCATCTCGCGGGTCAGGTGCAGCTTTCGGTCCGACCGCAGAGCGTTGGACTGCTGCGGGCACAGCCGGCGATGGACAACGCCTTCGCGGTGCAGAGCGAGCTGGTCGAGCGGGCCTTCCTGGGCGAATCCTGGGATTATGTGGTCGCACCCGTCGGCAGTGGCCTGCGCCTGCGCGTGGCGGCGGTACCTTCTCAGGTATTCGAGGTCGGCGACACGGTCTGGCTGGTCCTGGACCCCCAGCAGATGATGGTCGTGATCTAGACGATATTCCGAGCGACGGCAGACACACGAATTCAACGAGACACCGGGACGAGGACGAACGCCATGGATATGGAAACGAAGACGGACGAGCTGCTGTACGAGGTCGAGGACGGTATCGGCCACGTCACCTTCAATCGCCCGCAGGCCCGCAACGCGCTGACCTTCGCGATGTACGAGCGCCTGGCCGAGATCTGCGAAGAGGTCGGCAAGACGGACGAGGTCAAAGTGCTGATATTGACCGGCGCCGGCGAAAAGGCGTTCGCCGCCGGCACCGACATCTCGCAATTCCGGGCCTTCAAGACCCAGCAGGATGCCCTCGACTATGAAGCGCGTGGCAACCGGGTCATGGGCATCCTGGAGCAGTGCCGGGTTCCGACCATCGCGGCCATCGCCGGGGCTTGCACCGGCGGCGGCGCCGGCATCGCCGCCTGCTGCGACATCCGCATCGCGACGGCCAGCGCGCGCTACGGTTTCCCGATCGCCCGCACGCTCGGCAATTGCCTGTCGATGGCGAACTACGGGCGGCTCTATTCGCTGCTGGGACCGGCCAAGGTCAAGGACATCATCTTCACCGCCCGGCTGATCGAGGCGGAGGAAGCGCACAGCATCGGCCTGTTCAGCGAGATCCTGCCCGATGCCGCCGCCCTGCACGCGCGCGCCGCCGAACTGGCCCGCAAGATCGCCGGCCATGCGCCGCTGACCCTGCGCGCGACCAAGGAAGCCATCCGCCGCATCAGCGCCAAAATGCGGTTGGAGGAAGAAAAGGACCTGATCTTGATGTGTTACATGAGCGACGATTTCCGCGAAGGCATGGAAGCGTTTCTCAACAAGCGCGAGCCGCAGTGGCAGGGGAAATGACCTCTGCCGTTGACGCGCATTTTTCCGTCATTCCCACGCCGGTGGGTATCCGGCGTTACGCGCGGTAGCGCGTCTACGGCCTGTCGAGTATCCGCGATCCCGGCAGTCGTTCGGGGAGGTGCGGGATGGGTCCCGCACCTCGGGCCGGCTCAGTTCGGCAGGTTGTTCAGATCGCCCGATCGGTATGTCGCGATGATGTTCTCGATCTCCTGCTTCACATCCTTGGCAAATTGCGGCCGGTCTTCGACGCACGAGTAGCTTGCCGCCACGCTCGTGCTGCCTTTACCCCTGTAAGCGGCGCGTTGCGGATAGGGGCAGAGCGGGCGGGTCATGGCGACGCCGTCGGCCGGCAGGTCGTTGACATATTTGGTCGCGATCAGCTTTGCCGGGGCTTGGTCATGCTCGACCCAGGCCTGAAGGGCGGCGGTGGTGTCGAAGGTGTTGGGACCTGGTCCTCCACCGCAATGGCCCATACCGGGGGCCATGAACAGCCGGTAGAAACGCTGGACCCGTTCCACGTCCGGGTCGGTTGCCAGGACGGAATTGTAATACTCGATCGGCAGGGTCTGGGCGTTCAACGGATCGTCCCAGCCCTGGGTCATGATCAGTTTGCCGCCATGAGCGCGGAAGCGGGAAAGATCCGGGCTGATCGCGGTGATCGACGGGCTGAGCTTGCGGTCGACCAGCCGGGCGTCGCTGGCGAAATTGAAGCTGGTCCAGTCCCAGTTCGGATTGTCGAAAACCGTGTTCGCCAGCAGCGGCTGCGCGAAAAACGGAACCAACGCGCCCTGGATCAGAGACCAATTATCCTCGCTGCCCCTGGCGAAGCCTGGATAGAGCACCAGCCCGGTCTGCGGGTTCGTGACGGGGCTATAGAGCGTGCGGGCCGCCTGCGTCTGCGCCACGCTGAGACAGGTGCCGGGGTCCTGGCCTTGCTTGCATTGCAGAACGGCCGGATCGAAATGGCACTTGCGCGGATCATTGAGGAAGCTGTCGCCCGCGATGCTGCCGTCATCGGCCTGGCAGGCGCCTAAAACCGCCTGATGCAGCAAAGCGAGTTGAGGCGCGCCCAGGGCCGCGGCGGGATTCTTGGCCGAAGGCAGGGCGCCCCAAAGGAAGCTCATCATCAGATGGCTGTAGTCCATGCCCGGCGACCCGGCATGGATCCCGTCGTAATCGTCGGGATAGTACACGGCCTCTTCCATGGCCTCGGCGCCGCCGGTCGAGCAGCCATCGTAATAGGCGTAGTCGGCTTTGCGCTGGTAGAACGCCTGCAGGATCGCCTTGGCACTGTCCGACATCAGATGGATCGAGCTATGCCCCCAGTCAGTCAGGCTGACCGGGTTTTGCGCCCAGGGCAGCGACTGGCCGATGGCGCCCACAGTCCCGCCCTCGTGCCCCGTGTCCGTGTTGGCGGCGGCAAAGCCGCTCTGCACTGCCGGCGCCAGGGCGGAATAGGTGATCGAGCCACCGAAGCCGCCCGAGCCCAGGCCTTCGAAGCGCCGGTTCCATGTCGTCGCCGGCAACCAGACCTCGATCTTGACGGCTTCCGTCGGCTGGGTGCTGACCGTGGCGGCGACCCGGCAAAAGGCCGGCATGTTGGGATAGGTGCTGCCGTCCGGTGCGGTATAGAGGCCGGCCGGGACGCTGATCGCGGCGGTGATCGTGGTGTTGGGCACCTTGAGGCCCGCCAGGCTTTCGCAGGTGCCGGCCTCGGCCGTGTGGGCGAACGCCAGCGCCAGGGGGGCCGCCCCCAGCAGACATAGCTTTTTCGCCAGCCGCAGCCGTTGTCTTGTCGCTTTCATGGCTTCCTCCCTTACTCGTTGTTTTACGAAAGTTCTGGTCGTTGCCGTTCGCCGATCTGCCGTTATCGGCCACTCATTCGAGGTCGATCTCCAGCAGCAGGCTGCTGAGGCATTTGCCGTGGGCGTCGAGCGCCAGAGACCGGGTGACGCCCCCCGCCAGCGCGCCCTCCAGCACGAAATTGAGGGCGCCCAACTGCGGCAGCTCGTAGCGCACGACGGCACCCTGCACGAGCGGGCCGAAATGCGCCTTGACCCGATCCGCCGTCAGCGCCGCGACCAGGCGCGGATAGTCGGCCGCATCGCGGGCAATGACCGAGATGTTCGAGGTGTTGCCCTTGTCGCCGGTCCGGCCATGGGCAATCGCGCGCAGCTGGGTCATGCGACCTCCGACAGGATCTGGATCCGCGGGCGGACCCGGTCGCGCGGCAGCAGGGTGGACAAGACCGCGATGACCTCGCGGGCGGACTTGGTCGCCCCGCCACCGGCGGCGGGACCGTTCGTGTAGAGCGTCTCGACCTCGTTGCCGATGCGGATCGCGTCGGCCAAGGTCGCGGTTCGCCCGGCGACGCGAATGCGCACTTCGGGCGGATCGATCCCGGGCCTCGCTCCAGCGCCGCCGCAGACGGAATCGACCCCGATCAGTTCGAGCCGGAGGTCGCCGACCTGCACGCCCGTCAATTTCAGACGCTCTTCGACGATGGCGAGTGCCAGCCGGCCGCGCGCGAGGCATCCGGGTCCGGCATAGGTCATCTGGCCCTCGCCGATGAAACCGTCCCGATAGCCGAGCGAGACCTTGAACGCGTCCGGTCTTGCCGTGCCGCTGCCGCCGGTAATCCGGACGCGGTCGGCCGCTTCGGCCCCGAAATGGACGCCGGAGAAATCGGCCGTCACGTCGGGGGTCAGGTACCGGGTCGGATCGTGCAACTCGTAGAGCAGCTGCTCGGTGCAGGTCGCCGGTGTCACCAGCCCGCCGGAACCCTCGACCTTGGTCAGGACGGCGGACCCATCCGCACGGACTTCCGCCAGCGGAAAGCCGAGCCGGGCCAGATCGGCGACATCCTTGAAGCCTGGATCGGCGAAATAGCCGCCGGTCACCTGTCCGGCACATTCCAGCAGGTGGCCGAGCACCGTGCCTTGCCCCAGCAGCGCCCAATTCGCCTGGCTCCATCCGAATTCATAGATGAGCGGCGCCAGGAACAGCGACGGGTCCGCGACGCGACCGGTCACGACGATGTCCGCCCCGCGCGCCAAGGCCTCGACGATCGGCGCCACGCCCAGATAGGCATTGGCGGAGACGAGCCGGTCGCCCAGATCGGCGACCCGGCCGCCGGTCTCCAGCACCGGCAGATCAGCGCCCCGGATCTGGTCCAGGACATCATCGCCGGTCACGGCCGCGATCTTAAGGCCGGTGATACCGAGCCGCCGTGCCGTATCGGCGATCGCCGCCGCAGCTCCCAGGGGGTTGGCGGCCCCCATGTTGGTGACGATCTTGATGCCATTGCGCGCGGCGGCGGGCAGCACGGCCTCCATACGCGCGACCAGCAGCGGGTCGAAGCCGCCGGCCGGATCGCGCAGCCGGTCCAATTGCGCCAGCGCGATCGTGCGCTCGGCCAGGCATTCGAAGCACAGATACTGCAGGCGGCCGTGCTCGGCCAACTCGACTGCCGGCTCGATCCGATCGCCCGAATATCCGGCACCGCTGCCGATCCTGATCGTCTTCATGCTCACCATGGCAAAATACCGAACAGGATGCTGGCGAGCGTCATCACCACCGTTGCCGCGAACAGCCACGGGATCGAGAACCGCTGATGGTCGCTGAGTTCGATCCCGGCGAGCCCGACGACGAGGAAGGTCGCCGGCGTGAGCGGGCTGACCGGAAAGCCGGTCGTCATCTGGCCGAGCAGCGATGCCTGGGCGACGTGGATCGGGTCGCCGCCCAGCCCCTTCACCACTTCCCCGATGACCGGCATGACGCCGAAATAATAGGAATCCGGGTCGAACAGCAGGCTGAGCGGCATCGAGATCACGCCGAGCATCGCCGGAATATGGATCGCCATCGATGACGGGACATGGCCGACGGCGGCGGCCGCCATGGCCTTCAGCATGCCGGAGCCGGTCATGATGCCGGTGAAAGCACCGGCCGCCAGCAGGATGCCGGCCATCATCAGCGCGGCCTTCGCATGGGCGTCGATGCGCGCGCGCTGCTCCGCCACGTTCGGGTAATTGATCATGAGCGCCAGCACCGTGCCGATCATGAACATCGCGACCGGATCGACGATGCCCCAGATCATCACCGCCATGATGGCGACGGTCAGGATCAGGTTGAGCCAGAACAGCTTCGGCCGCTGAAGCCACTCCTGCTCCGGGGTGCGCGGGACGACGACCAGCGATGGGCCGGTGCCGACGGCGATCGAGCCACCGCCGGCCAGGCCAAGGCGCCGCTCCTCGCGATGCCCCAGCCACCAGGCGGCAGCGAAGACGAAGATCAGTCCAACCACTTGGACCGGCACCAGCGGACGGAAGATTTCCGTCGCCGACATGTGCAGCACCGCTGCCGCCCGGATGGTCGGTCCGGTCCAGGGCAGGAAATTGACGCCGGCGGCCAGCGAGACCACGCAGGCCAGGACCCGCCGATCCATGCCCAGCTTTTCATAGAGCGGCAGCATGGCCGGGATGGTGATGAGGAAGCAGACGGCGCCCGAGCCGTCCAGATGGATCAGCAGCGCCAGCAGGGCGGAGCCCATGACGATCCGCGTCGGCTTGGCGCCGACGGTCTTCAGGATCCGGCCGATGATCGGGTCGAGCATGCCGGCATCGGTCATGATGCCGAAATAGAGGATGGCGAAGACGAACATGCCGGCCACGGGTGCGATCGACGTGATGCCGGTGACGATGAATTTGCCGGTCGCCAGGCCGAAACCACCGACGAGGGCGGCGACGATGGGGACCGCGATCAGCGCCACGAGCGGCGAGCACAGATTGAGCATGATTACGGCGAGCAGCACGAGAACTGTGGCCGTTCCCAAAAGAGCGAGCATTTCCATCCCCGGTAATAGGACGCATCCGTTTGCGCCCGGCCTTTTGGCCGACGGGAAAGAATCCGACGAGGGGATTTATTTTTCAAAGACAAAGATTCTATATATACATAACCAATGCGGATAAGTTTTTCCCTGCCACAGGTGACGGCGTTCGTGAAGGTCGCCGAAACCGGCAGCTTCACCGTGGCGGCCAAACGGCTGTCGGTGTCCCAGCCGGCCCTCAGCCGAACGATCCGGCTGATGGAGGAGGCGATCGGGTCAAGGCTGTTCGATCGCGATACGCGCAATGTCGTCCTGACCCCGGCCGGTGACGAGCTGCTGCCGATCGCTCTGCGTATGGTGCTGGAATTCGACAGTGCTTTCGGCGAATTGGCGCAGTTTCTCGGGGGCCAGCGCGGCCGGGTCACCGTGGCGGCACTGCCGTCGGCCGCCGCCGTGCTGCTGCCGCAGGCGATCGTTCGCTTCCAGGCCGCCTATCCCGGCGTCGAGGTGGTCATCCGGGACGACCTGGCCCATGCGGTCGCCGCGTCGGTCGCGGATGGCATCGCCGATCTGGGGCTTACCGTCAGGCCTGCCGAACCGGGCGCGCTCAGCTATCGCCCGCTGGTCAGTGACGATTTCGTCGCGGTCTGCCGGGGTGACGACCCGTTCGCCGCGATGGCGGAGGTCGGTTGGCGCGATTTCGCGGAGAGGCCGTTCATTGCCATGGCGCAGACCAGCAGCGTGCGCGCCATGACGAACGCCGCCTTTCTACAAACGGGGCTTTCACCCAAACAGCTCTATGAATGCAGCCATCTTGCGACAACGGTCAGCTTGGTCGCAGCCGGCCTTGGCGTGACGGCATTGCCCAACCTGACGCTTCCATTGGTCAATGCGGCGGGCCTGATCACCCGGCCCTTGAAGGATCCGACCATGCGCCGCTCGATTGGCGTGCTGACGCGGGGCGGACGGTCGCTCTCGCCGGCGGCCCTCAATTTCATGAATTTATTGTCTGACGGCAACTTTCGGCCGGTTCTTCCTTCTTAGGCGATGGCAACGGCCGCCGGATTGCTTCGGCGGCCGTCGCTGCCAGGATGTCCGGTCAGAAGCTGTAGCGCAGCTTGGCGAGCGTCTGGTAGTCGTTGCCGTCGCTGCGCGCCGCCGTCGCATTGAAGTCGACCAATGCCGTAAGGCTGTCGCCCAGCGCGATGTCGATGCCGCCGCCGATCCGGACCGAATCCTTGCCTGGATCGTCGAGCGCGGTCGTGACGGTCAGCAGCGGCTCGGACACGAGCCGGGTGTTGACCGACCGGTTCGAATCCTTGAACTCGTGGTCGTAGGTCAGCCGCAGATGCGGGGAGACGCTGAGGCCGCCGAGGTCGGTCGTGAACGAGACCTGGCCGCCGAACGCGCCGATCAGGGTCTGGAAGCTCTGCTCGTCGATCTGCTGGTTGAGGCCGAGCACGCCATGTTCGGAATAGCCGTCAATGCCGATATTGGCCCAGCGCAGCTCGCCGACCGGGCCGACGTTGAAGCCGCCCACGTTGAAGGCATAGCCGGTCTCGACCTTCAGGCCGCCCGATTGGCCTTTGGCCGTGGCCTGGGTCGTCTGGCCGGCGAGGAAGGTGTTGCGGCTGAGTTTCGTCCAGTCGTTGCCGACATAGGTGCCGCCGAGCGTGGCGTAGAAGCCGCCGTTGAAATAGGTGGCGTAGACGGCGCCCTGGTAGGAGTCGAAATCGGCCTCGCCCATCGAGCCATGGAGCGTGCCCTCGGTCGTGCCATAGCCGAACAGCGCGCCCAGGACCAGGTTCGGTGTCACCTTGTAGTCCAGGCCGCCATAGATGTTCTTGGTCGTATAGTCGAAGCCCGATGCGCTCGACCGGTCGTCGCGCGAGCCCCAGCCGTAGCTGCCGGTGACGAAGCCGGCGAGCGGCTTGTCCGGGTTGGCGGTGCCGCCGGACTGGCCGTTGACGTCGGTGAAGGTCAGGCCGGACGCCCCGTCGCGCAGGGCCTGGGTGCGGCTGGTGATCGCATCGAACGTGCTCTGGATCGCGATGATGCCCAACTCGCCCTCGGCGCCGATCGCCAGCGGACCATTGATGGTCGACACGAAAACGTCGGCGACCAGGATGTGGGCCGCGGCGGTCGGGTGCACCGAATCCCAGTAGCGATAGGTGTCGGGCGTGGCGCAGACCGTGCCGGCGAGGCCGGTCGTGCCGGCCTTGCACGCGGTCGTGACGTTGGTGAAGCCGAATTTCGCCGGGTTGTTTTCGATCGCCTGGTCGGCGGCGTAGTTGTCCGGCATGACGATAGTCACGTGCAGCTGCTGGGCCAGCGCGGCCATCGCAGTCTGCAGCGCCGCATTATGCGCGACGCTCACCTGGCTTGCGATCGCCCTCTCGGCGCTGGTGTTGTAGGAGGGCGTATTGCCCAGGTCCTGCAAGTTGGGCACGACGAAGTAGCGCACGCCCAACCCATAGAGCCGGGTCACGTCGGTAACCAGGTTGCCGACCGTCGTCTGGACCTGGGTGTTGACGAGATTGGTCACCTGCGTCGCCGACAGGCCGGGTGCTGCGACCGCGCCGCCCAGGAAGCCGAAATAATCGTTGGCGCCGCCGAACACGACATAGAGGCTCTTGCTCGTCGCGCGGGTGCCCGATGCCACCAGGGCATCGATCTCGCTCGCCATGCCGCCCTGGCCGGCGGGGATGATCGCGGTGGGCAGGACATTGCCGACGCCGGTGAAGGCGCCGCCGATCGCGACGTCGACCAGTGGAGCTTTGACGCCCAGGAGGCCGTTCAGATAATCGACATAGATCGGGCCGTTGCTGAAGCGATTGCCGTAATAGGGGGGAGAAATCGGGAAGGTCGAGGCGAGCGGCGTCTGGCCGCTGAAATCCTTCGGAATATTGCCATTGTCGGACACGCTGTCGCCGACCACGACGATATTGGAAAACCGGCTCTCGGCGTCGGCCGATCCCGACAGCACGGCCAGCGAGACGCCGATTCCGGCGATGAACGCGCGCATGAAATCCCCCCAACGACGTTTGTTATTATTTCAAACTGTCACTGGTTTGTAGCAGCCAGCGGCCGGTCCGCACAACAAGACGGGCGGCCCGTTCTCAAGGCCGCCTGTCCGTCGTTGCCATGGCGCCACACGCGAATTCTTGCGGCGGATAGCGGATTATTGCTTGGCGACTAGTCTCGGGCCAGCTTTTCCAATTCGGCGATCAGTGCTCTCCCCATTTCCTGGGTCGTGACCGTCGGCGTTCCTTCCAGCCGGATGTCGGGTGTGCGCACGCCCTGGGCCAGCAGCTTCTCGACACCCTGCTCGATCAGCTTCGCGTCCTCGTCCATGTCGAACGAATAGCGCAGCATCATGGCGAAGCTGAGCAAAGTGGCGAGCGGGTTCGCCATGCCCTTGCCGGCGATGTCGGGCGCCGAGCCATGGACCGGCTCGTAAAGCGCCTTGCGCCGGCCGCTGTCGTCGGCGGCGCCCAGCGAGGCCGACGGCAGCATGCCGAGCGAACCGGTCAGCATGGCGGCACAGTCGCTGAGGATGTCGCCGAACAGATTGTCGGTGACGATCACGTCGAACTGCTTGGGTGCCCGCACCAGCTGCATCGCGCAATTGTCGGCATACATGTGCGACAGCTGAACGTCCGGATAGTCCTTGTCGCCCAGCGCCTGGACGACTTCGCGCCACAGCACGCCCGACTCCATGACGTTGGCCTTCTCGACCGAGCACAGCTTGTTCGAGCGCTTGCGGGCCAGCTCGAATCCCACGCGGGCGACGCGTTCGATCTCGCTCGTGGTGTAGCTCTGGGTGTTGAAGCCGCGCTTCTCGCCGTTGGGCAGGGTCTCGATGCCGCGCGGCTCGCCGAAATAGACGCCGCCGGTCAGCTCGCGCAGGATCATGATGTCAAGGCCGCGCACCAGCTCCGGCTTAAGGCTGGAGGCATCGACCAGCGGCTCGAACACCTGGGCGGGGCGCAGGTTGGCGAACAGCGCCATCTCCTTGCGCAGGCGCAGCAGGCCGCGTTCCGGCCGGTGCTCGAACGGCAGCGTCTCCCACTTCGGGCCGCCGACCGCGCCCAGCAGCACGGCGTCGGCGCCCTGGGCCTTGTCCATGGTGGCGTCGGTCAGCGGCGTGCCGTCGGCATCGTAGGCCGAACCGCCGACGAGACCGCGCTCGACCGAGAAGGTGACGCGCCGCTTGTGATCCAGCCATTCGACGACGCGCTCGACCTCGTCCATCACCTCGGGTCCGATGCCGTCGCCCGGCAGCACCAGCAGCTTCTTGTTCGCGGTCACGTTCAAACTCCGTTCAATCTAGTCGTACCATCGAGGGCTATCGTGCGAGGGATCTAGGCCGCCGGCGCCAGCCAGGGCTGGCTCAGTTTCAGGCTGTCTTCGTAATTGTCGATCGACTGGCCCTTCTGCAGGGTCAGCCCGATGTCGTCGAGGCCGTTCAGCAGGCAATGCTTGCGGAACGGGTCGATCTGGAACGGCACTTTCTCGCCGTCAGGCCGGCTGATCGTCTGGTTTTCCAGATCGACGGTCAGCACCGCGTTCGCGCCCTTGCCGGCGTCCTCCATCAGCTGTGCCACGATCTCTTCCGGCACGACCAGCGGCAGCACGCCGTTCTTGAAGCAATTGTTGTAGAAGATGTCGGCGAAGCTCGATGCGATGATGCAGCGGATGCCGAAATCCAGCAGCGCCCAGGGGGCATGCTCGCGGCTCGACCCGCAGCCGAAATTTTCGCCGGCCACCAGGATCTGCGCGGTTCGATAGGCCGGCTGGTTCAGCACGAACTCGGGCTTTTCCGAACCGTCCGCGTTGAACCGCATCTCGTCGAACAGGCCCCGGCCGAGGCCGGTCCGCTCGATCGTCTTCAGGAATTGCTTCGGGATGATCTTGTCGGTGTCGATGTTGATCATCGGCAACGGGGCGGCGACCCCGGTCAGGCTCGTGAATTTCTGCATCACGTCACGCTTTCCATCGTCAGGTCACAATTGCGCCGACCGTGCCCAGGGCGGCGGTCGGCAGGTGGCGCAGGATACCGTCGGCGAACGGCGTCCAAATTCCGGTGCGGATGCGGGCGGCGCGCAAGCCCCGCCCCAGCCATTCGTTGCAGGTCAGGATCGGCGACCAGCGGCCCGAGGCTGCGAAAAAGGCGTCGTCTGCCCCGTAGGAGGCGTTGAACCGTTCCGTCCGGCCTTTTTCGTCCCGGGCGGCGAACTGGGCGACGTAGCGGGCGAGCGCCTCGGCCTGGGCGCCGGTCACGTCGAGCGCATGGACGGCGTCGCCCATGGGCTCGCCCGGGTACCAGGCGACATGGAGCACGCTGTCGCCGGTGCCGGTCAGGGCGGTCGCCACCGTCGCTAGCTTCAGGTCGCTCAACTGCGGCGTCTCCATGTAGAACCGCCGGTTGCCCCAGCCGATCGCCACGTAGCGCGCCTCGGGCGGCAGTTCGAACAGGGCTGTCCAATCCACGCCCGCGCCCGTTACGGGAAACACCAGGTCGGAATGGAAGGTGTTGGCGATGACGGCGAGCGCCACCCGGCCGGCCGGCGGCGCGTCGCCGGTCGCGAGCGCGCCCAGGCCGAAGCCCAGGCCCACGTAGCCGGCGACGAGGCCGGTCACGCTCGCGATCAGCCAGCACAGGAGGCGCACCATCCTCACGTCGGCGTCGCCAGGCTCCGCACGTCGGTCAGCGTGCCGGTGACGGCCGCCGCGACCGCCATGGCCGGGCTGACCAGGTGAGTCCGGCCGCCGCGGCCCTGGCGACCCTCGAAATTGCGATTGGAGGTCGAGGCGCAATGCTCGCCCGGCTCCAGCTTGTCGGCATTCATTGCCAGGCACATGGAGCAGCCAGGCTCGCGCCATTCGAAACCGGCGGCCAGGAAGACCTTGTCCAGCCCTTCCTCCTCGGCCTGATGCTTGACCAGGCCGGAGCCGGGCACGACCATCGCCTGCACGCCGGGCGCGACCTTGCGGCCCTGGGCCACGGCGGCGGCGGCGCGCAGATCCTCGATGCGGCCGTTGGTGCAGGAGCCGATGAACACGCGCTGGATCGGCACCTCGTCGAGCGGCGTGCCCGGGACCAGGCCCATGTAATCGAGCGAGCGCTGCATCGACGCGCGCCGACCTTCGTCGGCGATGTCGGCCGGGTTCGGCACTTGGCCTGTGATCGGCAGCACGTCCTCGGGGCTGGTGCCCCAGGTGACCTGCGGGACCAGATCGGCGGCATTGACCCGGACGACCTTGTCGTAGTGCGCTCCGGCATCGGACGGCAGGGTGCGCCAATAGGCGACGGCCTGTTCCCAGGCGAGGCCCTTGGGTGCCATCGGCCGCCCGGCCAGATAGGCGAAGGTCGTCTCGTCCGGGGCGATCAGGCCGGCACGGGCTCCGCCCTCGATCGTCATGTTGCAGACCGTCATCCGGCCGGCCATGTCGAGCGCGCGGATGGTCGAGCCGGCATATTCGATGACGTGTCCGGTGCCGCCGGCCGTGCCGATCAGGCCGATGATGTGCAACACGATGTCCTTGGCGGTCGTGCCGGGCGGCAACTCGCCCTCGACCTCGACCAGCATGTTCTTGGCCGGGCGCTGGATCAGCGTCTGGGTCGCCAGCACGTGCTCGACCTCGGACGTGCCGATGCCGAACGCCAACGCGCCGAACGCGCCATGGGTCGAGGTGTGGCTGTCGCCGCACACGATGGTCGTGCCGGGCAGGCTGAATCCCTGCTCGGGGCCCACGATATGGACGATGCCCTGGCGAATGTCGTTGATGTCGAAATAGATGACCCCGGTGTCGCGCGCGTTCTTTTCCAGCGTGTCGAGCTGGATGCGGGATTCCTCGTCGGCGATGCCGGCGGCGCGGTCGGTCGTCGGTACGTTGTGATCGGGTACCGCCAGCGTCGCATCCGGCCGGCGTACCTTGCGGCCGCTGAGGCGCAGGCCCTCGAAGGCCTGTGGGCTCGTCACCTCATGGACGAGATGACGGTCGATATAGATGAGGCAGGTACCGTCGGCCTGACGGTCGACCAGATGACTGTCCCAGATCTTGTCGAAGAGCGTACGCGGTGCGGCCACGGCAGGGTGTCCTCGGTATCACAGGCTGAAAGAGGCGCGATGATACTCCGGGCGTCCGGCAGGAAAATGGATTTTTTGTTCCAACTGCGGTGCGCTTTCGGAAAGATTGCACCGAAACGACGATGCGGCGGCGCAATGTCTCCATCGCACCCGGCCTTTCCGACATTCTGCGCAAGCGGGAACCCAGCAAGAGCCGCGTCCACTATCGTGAAATGACGAAGGGACTGTGTCGGATACCCAGGGTCAATCCCACATATATAGACTTTGCTTCCAGCACGAATACCCGCGCGCGGCTCGAAGCCTCGCACGGGTATTGGTCCAGTATCAAAAAAGGTCGGCCGCGGTCGGCCGATCCTCCTTCAATGGAAGCTTACTCGGCTTCCTTGGCGGCCGCGGCCGCCGGGGCGGTCGAGCGGGCCTTTTCGGTGATACGGGCCGACTTGCCGGTCCGGCCACGCAGATAGTACAGCTTGGCGCGGCGGACGGCGCCACGGCGCACCACTTCGATCGCGGTCAGGCGCGGCGAATAGAGCGGAAACACGCGCTCCACACCTTCGCCGTACGAGATCTTGCGCAGGGTGAAGTTGGAGTTGATGCCGGCGTTCTTGCGGGCGATGCACACGCCCTCGAATGCCTGGACGCGCTCACGGTCGCCTTCGACGACCTTGACGCTGACCTTGATCGTATCGCCCGGGCCGAATTCCGGCACGCCGCGCGCGGCGACCAGCTTGTCGACCTGCTCCTGCTCGATCGTCTGCAGAAGGTTCATTTCTACACCTCTTCTTCGATGGCGCCGGCAAGTCGGCCGGTCGCGCGTTCAGTTCCAATATCACTCTGGCGGGCGGACGACTTGGCCTGATACCGATCCCACAGATCGGGCCGTCGCCCCTTCGTCGCCGCCTCTGCCGCAGCCCGTCTCCAGGCCTTGATCTTGCCGTGGTTGCCCGACAGCAGAACGTCGGGCACCGCACGCTCCCGCCACACCTGCGGTCTGGTGTAGTGGGGGTATTCCAACAAACCCGCCTCGAAGCTTTCCTCGACCAGCGTTTCCGGCGCGCCCACCGTGCCCGGCAACAGCCGGACACAGGCGTCCAGGATGGTGATCGCCGCCGGCTCGCCGCCGGACAGGACGAAGTCGCCGAGGCTGATTTCCTCGAGCGCATGTTCGTCGATCACCCGCTGGTCGAGCCCTTCGAACCGGCCGCACAGCAGCACGACCCCCGGGCCTTCGACCAATTCCCGTATCCGCCGCTGATCCACCACCCGCCCGCGGGGTGAAAGGTAGATCCGCGGCCCCGGCGTCGTCTCCGCGCGCAAGGCGGCATCGACCACGTCCGGCTTCAACACCATGCCCGGCCCACCGCCGAACGGCGTGTCGTCGACCGTCCGGTGGGCATCGGTCGCGAACGACCTGATGTCCACCGTCTTCAACGACCAGCGTCCGCGCTCCATCGCCTTGCCGGCGAGCGACAGCCCGAGCGGCCCCGGGAACATGTCCGGGAACAGGGTCAGGACCGATGCCGCCCAGGTCATTCGGCCTCCGATGCCATCTCCGCCTGCAGCACCAGGGGCTGCGGCGGTTCCGGCTTGTCGAACAGACCGGCCGGCGGGTCGATGACGACCTTGCCGGCCGCGAGATCGACGGTCGGCACGGCCGCCTTGGTGAAGGGCACCATGACCACGGCCCCGCCGGCCTGCGTCACCTCGATCGCGTCACCGGCACCGAAGTCGTAGACCGCGGTGATCCGACCCAGCGGATCGCCGCCGACCAGCTCGGCCGTGAGGCCCAGCAGATCGGCATGGTAGAACTCGTCATCCTCGGCCGGCGGCAGCCGGTCCCGGGAAACGAAGAGTTGCAGGCCCTTCAGCGCCTCGGCTGCGTTGCGGTCGCCGACGCCCTCGAGCGTGGCCACCACGATCCCCTTCGATTGGCCGATCGCCTTCAGCTCGAACGTCCGCTTGCCCGCCTCGTCCGACACGGGCCCGTAGGCGTCGATGTCGAGCGGATCGGCGGTGAAGCTCTTGATACGGACGGCTCCCCGGATCCCTTGGGCTCCGGTGATCACGCCGATACAGAGATGCTTCTGGCGATCGAGCATGGGTCAGACCGGCTGAGGCTGATCAGGCGTTCGCCGCGGCTTCGGCCTTGGCGGCGTTCTGCTTGGCGCGTTCCTGGGCCTTCGTCTTCGGCGCGGACTTGGCCGGGGTCTCGGTCCGAGTCTTCTTGGCGACCAGGTCGGCATCGGCCAGGAAGCGCTCGACGCGGTCCGTCGGCGAGGCGCCCACGGACAGCCAATGCTTCAGGCGCTCGACCTTCAGCACCAGACGCTCGGGATGGTCCTTCTCGACCATCGGGTTGTAGGTGCCGACGCGCTCGATGAAACGACCGTCGCGCGGGCTGCGCGCGTCGGCGATGACGATGCTGTAGAACGGGCGCTTCTTGGCGCCGCCGCGCGACAGCCGGATCTTGAGGCTCATATAGTTTCCTTCTCTTCCAAAAACCAAAACTCGAAACTGGGTAGGAAATCTCGTCGAGGGGGCCCTGTACGGTCAGCGACCGAAGGGGTTCCCGCCACCACCGCCACCCGGCAACAGGCCCGCCAGTCCCTGGCGCATGAAGCCTTTTTTGCCGAGCTTCTGGACCTTCTTCATCATCGTCGCCATGTCCTGATGCTGCTTCAGGATCTTGTTGACGTCCTGCACCGAGGTGCCGGAGCCTTCGGCGATGCGCCGACGGCGTGAACCGTTCAGAATCTTTGGATTCTTCCGTTCAGCCTTGGTCATCGACGAGATGATCGCCTCCTGGCGCTTGATCACCTTGTCGTCGATGTTGGCCTCGGAAATCTGCTTTTTGATCTTTCCCATGCCGGGCAGCATGTTCATCATTCCGGACATGCCGCCCATCTTGCGCAGCTGACGCAACTGGGCCGCCATGTCGTCCAGGTCGAAATTGCCCTTTTCCATCTTGGCCGCGAGCTTTGCGGCCTCTTCCTGGTCGATGGTCTCGGCGGCCTTCTCGACCAGGCTGACCACGTCGCCCATGCCCAGGATGCGGCCGGCGATACGGTCGGGATGGAAGGTCTCGAGCGCGTCCAGCTTTTCGCCGGTGCCCAGCAGCTTGATCGGTTTGCCGGTGATGGCGCGCATGGACAGCGCTGCACCGCCGCGCGCATCGCCGTCGATCCGGGTCAGCACGATGCCGCTGAGGCCGATGCGCTCGTTGAACGCCTTGCCGACGGTGACCGCGTCCTGGCCGGTCATGGCATCGGCAACGAGCAGGGTCTCGTGCGGCTTGACCAGGTCGCGGACCGCCGCGACCTCCATCATCAGCGCTTCGTCGATATGCAGGCGGCCGGCGGTGTCGAGCATGACCACGTCATAGCCTTCGAGCCGGCCGACCCTCATGGCGCGCTCGGCGATCTGCAGCGGCTTCTCGCCGGCGACGATCGGCAGGGTGTCGACGCCGGTCTGGCGGCCGAGGATGGCCAGCTGTTCCTGGGCGGCCGGGCGATGGACGTCGAGCGACGCCATCAGCACCTTCTTCTTGTCGCGGTTCTTGAAGCGCAGGGCGATCTTGGCCGAGGTCGTGGTCTTGCCGGAGCCCTGCAGGCCCACCATCATGATCGCGACCGGCGGGACCGATGCCAGCGATAGCTCGACCTGCTCGGATCCCAGCACCTCGACCAGGTGGTCGTGGACGATCTTGATGACCATCTGGCCCGGGCTGACCGACCGGACGACATCCTGGCCGATCGCCTTGTCCCGGACCGCGTTGACGAAGTCCTTGACGACCGGCAGCGCCACGTCGGCCTCGAGCAGGGCCACGCGCACTTCGCGCAGCGCCGCCGTGACGTCGGCCTCCGACAGGGCGCCGCGCTTGCGGAGCCGGTCGAAGACGTCGCCAAGCCGTGTGGTCAGACTATCGAACAATCGCGTCGCCTCATCCGGACAAAACAAAAAGGCCAGTGCGCGATACTCGCGGACTGGCGCAGCGAACCCGGTACGGGCCCGCGACAGAGGCGGAGGGATAGAGGAGGGGGGCCTTCGAGTCAAGCACGCGGGGGCAGGGGCGCCTTGCGCGGCGGGTATGGGGCGTGCCGCAATCGCGTCCGAAACCGCCGCAATTCCGCCATCACAATACCATCGGTTCGTCGCGGACTATCTGGCTCGCAGGTCCCGTTGTCATGGCGTCTCACCCACGAGACAACCCAGAAGGACGGAAACATATCATGGTTGCCAAGCTCACCACCCTGCCGCGGACCCTGCTCGTTGCCGGTGCGCTGGCGATGGCTCCGGCCTTCGCCTTCGCCCAGGGCGCCACGCCCAGCGTTGCCCCGACGGTCTCGACCAGCACGACCGCGACCGCGCCGGTCACCACGCAGGCCCCCGCCGCCATTGGCGTCGGCACCCCGGCCGCTCCGGCCAAGGACAGCGTGAAGCAGGACGCGACGGCGAAGGCGCCCGACTCGAAGAGCGAGACCAAGGCCGCCGTGACGGCGCCCGAGACCAAGAGCACGGTCGCGAAGACCGAGCCCAGCGCGAAAAAGGTCCATACCGCCAAGAAGGCGACCAAGGACGCGGCGAAGACGCCGGTCAAGGCCGAGAAGAAGAGCGACGCCAAGGTCGACACCAAGACCCCGGCGGCGCCGACCGCTCCGGCGGCCCAGCCGAAGTCGTAACCGACCACCAGGTGCCGGGGGGCGCCGGCCGGTGCGACCCGTCCCTCGTGGGCGACCGCACCGGCCGTGAGGCCCCGGCGTCGAACCTTCGCGGAAACGAGAAAGCGGCCGCCCGGTCTCGAGAGCCGGGCGGCCGCGGCCCGTTCAGTCGCGGGGCAAGCCCGCCACTGCCTCGGCCCAGAACCGGATGATGGTCGAGAAATCCCGGGTACCCCAGCCGGCGGCGGTGGCACCCGCATAGGCGCTCAAGGCGCCGGTCGCGGCCGGGGCGGGCACGCCGGCCCGGTGGCAGGCGGCGGTCATCGCCAGCAGGTCCTTGCGCACGCCAGCGATGTCGAACGGCACGTCGCCCGCTTCCCCCAGGATCGCCGGCACCTTGCGCGGCAAGGCCGCGAGCGCACCGGGGCTATCGACCATCACCGCCAGCATCGCCGCCAGGTCCAGCCCATGGCTGCGCCCGAGCGCCAGCCCTTCGGCGAGCGCCTGGAAATAGACGCCGATCGGCAGGTTCGCGACCAGCTTCATGACCGTGCCGCTGCCGACCGGCCCCATGGGTGCGATCTTGCGGCAGAAACGCTCCAGCACAGGCCGCGCCCGATCGATGTCCTCGGACGCGCCGCCGACGAAGGCCAGGCTCTGGCAGGCCGCGACCACCGCCGGGCCGCCCGCGACCGGCGCGTCGATCAGGCGCGCGCCCAGCGCCTCGACCCGGGCCGCGATCGCCCGGACCGTTTCCGGCCGGATCGTGCTCATCTCGACGAACAGACGGCCGGCGATCGGGCCGGACAGCAAGCCGTCGGGGCCGGCGTAGACCGCCTCGACCGCCGCATCGTCGGTCAGGCTGGTCAGGATGATATCGGCATCCGCGGCCAGCACCGCCGGCGTTGCCACCTCCGGCAGAGCGCCGGCCCGCCCGGCCGTGCGGTTCCAGACCTGCAGCGGCACGCCGTCGGCCGCGAGCTTGGCGGCAAACGCCCGCCCCATCCGTCCCAGCCCCGCTATCGCCACGCGCATGCCGTCCCCCGTTCGATGCCGGCTCAAGAGCAGGGCCGGCGGCCGATGCTGTCAAGCGTCGAGCATCCTGAAATTGGTCTCCCGTGGTATCGTGAAGCGGTTCTTCCGGGCCGGATGGTTTGCTGCCACGGTCCGCGATCCAGATCCTCCAGCCGGATGTCCGCCCGTGTACGTGCCGTCGCAATTCAAGCAATCCGATCTCGCCGTCCTGCATGAGGCCATGCGCGGTGCGGGCCTGGTCACCCTGGTCAGCCTCGGCGCCGACGGGCTGGTCGCCAGCCACGTGCCCATGCTGCTCGATGCGGACGACGGTCCGAACGGCACGCTGGTCGGCCATCTGGCCAAGCCGAATCCGCAAGGCCGGGGAGTGGCGGCCGGCGTCGAGGCCTTGGCGATCTTTCAGGGCCCGGACGCGTACATCACACCCAGCTGGTATGCGACCAAGCGCGAGCATGGCAAGGTCGTGCCGACCTGGAACTATGTCGCGATCCACGCCTACGGCCCGCTCGAATTCTTCGATGATGCGGACCGATTGCTGGACGTGGTGACGCGACTTACCAATCGCCACGAGGGGCCGCGGACCTCGCCCTGGGCCGTGACCGACGCGCCGCCCGAGTTCATCCAGGCGCATCTGAAGGGCATCGTGGGTTTCCGCCTGCCGATCAGCCGGATCGACGGCAAATGGAAGATGAGCCAGAACCGCCCGCTCGCCGACCGCACCGGCGTCGCCGACGGCCTGCGCGCGGAAGACCGGGACGCGGTCGCCGTCCTGGTGCCGGAGGCCTGAGCGGACGATGGCGGAGGTGCTTTCCGGCAGCCTCGTCACCCTGCAGCCGCTCGACCTGGCGCACGAGAGGGCGTTGCTGGCGGCGGCATCGGATGGCGAATTGTGGAGCCTCGCCGTCACGGTCGTCCCCAATGCGGCGACGATGCGGTCGTACATCGAGCATGCGCTTGACGGGCGGGATCGTGGCACCGTCCTGCCCTATGCGATCGTCGACCGGACGCGCGACCGCGTGGTCGGCAGCACCCGGTTCTGGAAGATCGACCGGGCGAACCGCAAGCTGGAGATCGGCCACACCTGGCTGGCGGCCTCGACCCAGCGGACCGGCATCAATACCGAGACGAAATACCTGATGCTGCGCCACGCGTTCGAGGTGCTCGACTGCGTGCGGGTGCAATTCACCACCGACGAGCTGAATGCCCGATCGCGTGCCGCGATCCTGCGCCTGGGCGCGGTCGAGGAAGGCACCGTCCGGCACGAACGCATCATGCCGGACGGGCGCAAACGCAATTCCGTCCGCTTCAGTATCATCGATGCGGAATGGCCGGCGGTGCGGGACGGGCTTCGGAGCAAGCTCACCGGATCCGCTGCCCGCTGACTCATCTGGCGAAACAGGCGAATCGGGTTATGGTGCACAGCCCGGCTTGGCCGTGATCTTGAGTTGTGGCGGACCTTGCGCAAATATTCAGATCAAACCTGGATTCACTAATAATACTCTGGGGAGTTCGCACAATGTTCGGATATCTGCTCGCTGCAACCGTCATGTATGTCGGCTATAGCATTTATGGGGATCAGCAGATCCGGGACGAGCATTACACGAAGCCGCTCTCGAACATGCCGCCGAATGCCCGTGACCTGGCCGATCAGATGCTGTCCGCCGAAATCAACAGCCACGAACTCTCGGATCAAGAGGTCGCCAAGGTCCGGCTCGCCATTCTCGAGATCCTGTCCCAGGGCGCCGTGGCGCAGCGCAATCACGAAATGGCGGTGGTCCGCGAACAAATTTCCTACTTCGGCGGCCTGCTGTCCTGGTTCCTGAAGCAGAAGGGCCTGTCCTACGAGCAGATCACCGAGAAGTACCGGGTCGAATTCGGCGAGGACGTGCAGGGCCGCCACCTGGAAATCATCGCGTCGGCATCGCGCGCCAACCCCAGCGTCTTTCAAAAACTGGCCCATAAGCTGGCGGGCCTCGCCGGCTACGCGTGACGGCGACTATTCGATCGGCGGTCGATCGAATGACACGCTCTTCACCAGCGCATGCACGGCCTGACCCGGCGCCAGCGCCAGGGTTTCGGCCGATAGCCGGGTGATCTGGGCGACCAGGATCGTGCCGCCGCAGTCGAGGCGCAAGCCGACGGCGGTCGGGCCGGCGGCGGCCAGGTCCAGGATCGTCGCCGGCAACACGTTGAGGATGCTCAAGCCTTCCGGTGGCGTGGTCGCGATCGCCACGTCTCGGGCGCGGATCTGCAGGCGCAGGCGTTGTCCGACGCTCAGGCGGCCGACGGGCACGCAAAGGGTGCCGCCGGCGAAGCTAAGCGTCGCCAACCCATGCGCCGGGTCGATCGCCTCCACCGTCACTGCCAGCACCGCACCCGGCTCGGTGCCGCCGCCGGGATCGAACCGGCTGCTGACCTCGCCGATCGGGCCTGATGCCACGACCTTGCCGGCCTCGATCACCACGAGCTGGTCGGCCAGCCGCACCACCTCGTCGCGGCTGTGGCTGACATAGACCATCGGCAACCGCATCTCGTCGCGCAGCCGTTCCAGATACGGCAGGATCTCGTCCTTGCGCGCCTGGTCGAGGGCGGCCAGGGGCTCGTCCAGCACCAGCAGGCGCGGTGCCATCAGCAGGGCGCGGCCGATCGCGACCCGCTGCTTTTCGCCGCCTGAGAGCGTCGCCGGCCGCCGGTCGAGCAGGTGCGCGATGCCCAGCAGGTCGACGATGGCGCCGAGCGGCTTTCCGCCTGCCTGCCGGCCCTGGAACCAGGCGCCATAGAGCAGGTTCCGGCGCACGGTCAGGTGGGGAAACAGGCGCCCGTCCTGGAACACGCTGCCGATGCGCCGGCGATGGGGCGGCACGAAAACGCCGGCCGCCGTGTCGACCAGCACCTCGCCATCGATCAGGATCCGGCCGCGATCCGGCTTGACCAGACCGGCCAGCAAGCCCGCGATCGTGCTCTTGCCGGCGCCCGACCGGCCGAACAGCGCGGTGACGCCACCGGGACTGTCGAACCCGACGTCGAGCGTGAAGCCGGGGCGGGCGAGGGCGACCTCGACGGACAGGCTCATGCCCCGGCCGCCCGGCGGCGCAGCCGGCGCGCGATCATCTCGGACGCGAACACGGCCACGACCGACACCGCGACCGACAGAGCCGACAGGCGCAGCACGGCCGCATCCGTACCCGGCACCTGCAGCAGGGTATAGATCGCGATCGGCAGGGTGCGTGTCTCGCCCGGGATGTTCGAGACGAAGGTGATGGTGGCGCCGAACTCGCCCAGGCTCTTGGCGAAGCCCAGCAACAGTCCGGCCAGCAGCCCCGGCACGATCAGCGGCAGGGTGACGGTCAGGAACACCATGATCGGCCGGGCGCCCAGCGTCGCGGCCGCCTGCTCCAATCCTGGCTCGACCGCCTCGATCGACAATTGCAGCGCGCGCACGACCAGGGGAAAGCCCATGACGCCGGCGGCTAGCGCCGCACCGGTCCAGCGAAACGCGAAGACGATGCCGAACCAGCTTTCCAACCAAGCGCCGATCGGCCCGTGCCGGCCGAACAGCAGCAGCAGCGCATAGCCGGTCACGACCGGCGGCAGCACCAGCGGCAGGTGCACGATCGCGCTCAGCAGGGTCCGGCCACGGAACCGGCCGCGCGCCAGCAGCCAGGCGACGGCGAGGGCCGGCGGCAGGCTGGCGCAGGCGCTCCAGGCGCCGATGCGTAGGCTGAGGCCGAACGCCTCGGCTTCGAGCGGGGTCAGGAGCGGCATGGCGAGGTGGAGGGATCCTGATAGAGAAAGCCGCGATAGGCCCGTGCCCCGCCGTCTGGCGGCGGTCGATCGCGATGCTATACTGCCCGCGGCGTCGCCGTCGACCGGCACGCCGGGCGCCAGGCCCTTGCCGCACCGCATGAGATCGACCCGAAACGGGAGACACCCATGACCCTTGTGACGAACCCGACTTGGCATGCGGAAACCTGGCGGATCGCCAAGCCGGCGCGCACGAGCCGCGGCGGCCTGGTCGCCTGCCAGCATCGCCTGGCCTCGGCCGCGGGCGTCGAGCTGCTGCGCGCGGGCGGCAACGCGGTCGATGCCGCCGTGGCCGCCGCCTTCGCGCTGGGCGTGGTCGAGCCTTGGATGAGCGGCATCGGCGGCGTCGGCTTCATGATCGCGGGCAATGCCAAGACCGGCAAAGTGACGTTCGTCGATTTCGGCCCGGTCGCACCGGCCGGGCTCGATCCCGCGCGCTATCTGCTGGCGGGCGGCGAAGTTGCGCCGTCGATGTTCGGTTGGCCCGCCGTCGAGGGCGGGCGCAACGACCGCGGCTATGAGGCGACGGTGGTGCCGGGCGCGGTCGACGGGTTGGGCCTCGCGGTCGAGACGCTCGGGACCAAGAGCCTGGGCGACGTGCTGGCGCCGGCGATCCGGCTCGCCGAGGGCGGCCTGCCGCTCGATTGGCAATCGAGCCTCGCCATCGCGCTGGCCGCCGCCGATCTGGCGAAGGACCCGGGTGCCGCCGCGATCTACCTGCCGGGCGGGCTGCCGGCGGTGCCGCCGTCGGACCGTCCCGTGGGCGCGCTGCCGCTGGGCAACCTCGCCCGGACCCTGAAGCGGATCGCCGAGGCCGGCCGGCGCGATTTCTACGAGGGCGAACTGGCCGCGGGTATTGCCGCCGATCTGGCGGCTGGGGGCAGCACCATCACCGCGGCCGACCTGGCCGGCTACCGCGCCGAACTGCGCCCGCCGCTCAGCCACGACTACAAGGGCGTGCGGCTGCATTTCGCCGGGCCCTTGAGCGGGGGCCCGACCGTGATCCGCGCGCTCGACGAGATCGGCCGCCGCCTGCCCGGCCTGCCGCTCGGCCGGCCGGACGGGGGCAGCTTCAGCGCCTATGCCCAGGCGCTGCGCGGCGCGCACGAGGTGCGGCTGCAGGAAATGGGGGCGGGCGCATCCGGCAACACGACCCACCTGTCGGTCGTCGACCGGGACGGCAACATCGTGGCGCTGACCGTTACCCTGCTCGCCCGGTTCGGTGCGCGCATCGTGCTGCCGTCGAGCGGCATCCTGATGAACAATGCCGTCAACTGGTTCGACCCGCGTCCGGGCCGTCCGAACTCCCTGGCGCCGGGCCGCCGTCCGCTGGCCAACATGTGCCCGATGGTCGCGACCCGCAACGGCGTGCCCTGGATCGGCCTCGGCGCGTGCGGCGGCCGCAAGATCCTGTCGGCGGTGACGCAGCTCGGCTCGATGCTGATCGACTACGGCCTGTCGCTCGACAGCGCCTTCGCGACGCCCCGACTCGACGCCAGCGGCGAGACCGTGCTGGTCGATGCCGCGATGGATCCGGAATGGATCGACCAGATCGCGGCCGCGGTGCCGGTGCAGGTCGTGCCCGACCAGGTCTATCCGAACCATTTCGCCGTGCCCTCGGCCGTCATGCGGCACCAGGGCACCGGGCTCAATTCGGCCGCGACCCACCCGCGCTCGGCCGTGGCGGCCGTGCTGGGCGAGGAGGATTAGTCAGCTGAGCGCCGCGCCCTTGCGCTCGGGGATCAGCAAGGCGGTCACGATCATGTCCAGCACATAGATCGTGGCGAGCAGCGCGATGGCGGCGCTGAAGGAATAGGCGGCGGCCAAGCTGCCGACCACGATCGGGCCGAAGCCGCCGACCGCGCGGCCCAGGTTGAACAGCACGTTCTGCGCGGTCGCCCGCGCCTCGGTCGGATAAAGCTCGGACATCAGCGCGCCATAGCCGCCCAGCATGCCGTTGACGAACAAGCCCATGACGGCGCCGCCGATCAGCAGGGCGGTCGGGTCGGTCAGTTGCGAATAGACCAGCACCATCACGACCGCGCCGGCCTGGTAGGTGAGGAATGCCGGCCGCCGGCCGACCCGGTCGGCCAGCTCGCCGAACAACAGGATGCCCAGCGCCATGCCCAGGATGGTGACGCCGGTCCAGACCGCCGATTGGGTCAGGCCATAGCCGAACCGGGTCGACAGATAGCTGGGCAGCCAGATCATCAGGCCGAAATAGCCGAAATTCTGCACCGCGCAGAGCACGAACAGCGCGAAGCTGAGCTTCGTCGTCGCCCAATCCTTGACCAGCAGGCGCACGGAGGCGAGCCAGCCCAGGCGGGGCCGCCGGGCCGTGACGATGGCCGGCTCGCCGACCGCGCGGCGCACCAGGAACGAGACCAGCGCCGGCAGCAGCCCGACCGCGAACATGCCGCGCCAGCCGATCACCGGCAGCAGCAGGGGTGTCGCCAGCGCCGCCAGCAGCACGCCGGCCTGCCAGCCGAGCCCGACATAAGACGAGACGCGGGCGCGCAGGTGCGGCGGCCAGGATTCGGCCGCCAGCGCCATGCCGATGCCGAACTCGCCGCCCAGCCCCAGGCCGGCGACGGTGCGATAGACCAGCAGGTCGCGATAGCCGGTCGCGAGCGCGCAGAGGCCGGTGAACAGCGCGAAAATCAGGATCGTCCAGGTCAGCACGCGGATGCGGCCGACATGGTCGCTGAGGATGCCGAACAGCACGCCGCCGACCACGGCGCCGCCCAAGGTCCAGGTGACGAGCGAGCCGGCCTCGGCCCCGCTCAGCCCCAGTTCGGCCGAGATCGCCTTCAGCATGAAGCCCAGGATCAGCAGGTCGAAGCCGTCCATGGCATAGCCGAGCATGGACGCCCACAGCGCCCTCCTGGCATAGGCATCGACCCGCGCCGGCGGCGCCACTGCGCGATCCGCGATATCCATCATTCCCCCGAGGCTCCCCTTGCCGCACCGTCCATGCAAGCCGTCGGCCACGACCGCGGTGCTGCGACACGAAACCGTCATACTGGAACGAGGCCGGCCCGCGCGATGGAAATTCGCTGCGACGATACTGTCGGTCGACCGAAAGCCGGCACGAGGGGCAGCGTTTCGTGCCGCGCACGGCCAAGGGGATTGCGCGCCGCCGCCGCCTTCGCTAGTTTCCGCCGCCTTGCACGCGCGCTATCATCCAGCCCGTGCAGTGCGGAGGGGTGGCCGAGCGGTTGAAGGCGCACGCCTGGAAAGTGTGTATACAGGAAACTGTATCGCGGGTTCGAATCCCGCTCCCTCCGCCAATTTATAGAATTATATATAGATCAATAGCTTAATGGCTGGTTTTGCTCGCATACCGCACACGGATGCCCCATACGGCATACCCCACTTGCGGCCGGCGAGATGATTCTGCGCGATCAGGAACTTCGGCTTTGTCGGCAGGGCGAACTTCTGATCTGGAACTGCGCGCGGGAGGCTGCCAGATTGACGGCATGACGAAGCCGGACGCCTATATGCAATGGTCAAGCGCAGAGGCATTCTGCCGCGAACAGCTTCGCTCGACCCCAGAATTTGATGTTGCCGGCTACTACTACGACTACAGGCTTGGATGGCCTGGACTGATCAAAAGCCTGCGGTCGCTTCGAGGCGTGAACATATTTGACGCGCAGAAGGAGGCGCTCCAAAACGATAGGTGGCGCGCCTGGGTGATCCGGCGGGTCAACAGCGACCCCGCATGTGCCAAGCAGGCCAAAGCCCACATTCGCCAGTGGGGTGCCGCCGCTCTTATCGCGCTTCCGGCAGCTGACCTTTGACCGATCGTCGCTGCGAAGCCCTACTCAGATGCTCTGGGAAGGCGGGAATGATGGTCGGACAAATGAATCAGCAACAATGACAAGTGATCTCGAACGCGAGGGGCAACGTCTCACGGAACTGCTTGCAGGAAAAACCATCAAGGCCGCAAAGCGTCACCGTGAAACGGAGATCGTCTTGGAATTCCTTGACGGAGCTCGCCTTTTTGTCGATTGGACGCAGAAGGCATTGGAAATATCCATTACGACATCGAGCAGGCCACCCACCCAACGCGATATGATCCGCCGCCTTCTGGACGAGTACGGGCACAACGAAAGCGCTGTCTGTACGGCTTACGTCCGTGCGGAGTTAGGTGGCTTGGTAGAGCGCAAACGGAACGACAGCGGGCACACTCCGGATGAGTACGCCGCCGCCCTCTGGAGGGACGGCCATCGAAATGACCGGCCCTGGATCATCGATTACTGCCGGCAGCACCGCATCAAAACCTAGAACCAACGACCGACCCGATCGGCTGTCCATCCCCTGAAGCCCCCGATAAGTCCTGGCTCGACCTATGCCCGGCTTGGCGGCAATCTCAGTGGCCCGTGTGCCGGCCTGGTGCCGTTCCTTGACTTGGTCACCCTTGGCACGTGCAGAGGGCTTCCGGCCGAGGTGCTTGCTGTCCGCCTTGGCCTTGGCGATGCCCTCGCGCTGGCGCTCCAACATGATCTCGCGTTCGAACTCTGCGATCCCGCCCAGCAAGGTCAACATGAGTTGGCCGTTGCCGTGGCGATATCGATGCCAAGATTGAGGATGCGCAGGGCAGCGCCCTTCGCCTTCAGGGCTTCGGATTGAGCAGCTTGAAATCCGACGGCGAGGGCGGGCCGCGCTGACGACCCGC
>NZ_DASZBY010000052.1:0-38375 GCF_035943795.1 Aliidongia sp.
ATCGCATGTACGAGCAATGGCATCCAATCGGCATCGTCGGGATCATCAGCGCGTTCAATTTCCCGGTCGCGGTCTGGTCCTGGAATGCGGCCCTCGCGTTCGTCTGCGGCGACGCCTGCGTGTGGAAGCCGTCGGAGAAGACGCCGCTGACCGCACTCGCGACCCACGCGCTGTTCGAGAAGGCCGCGGCCCGGTTCGGCGGTGTTCCCGCCGGCCTGTCCGCCCTGATCATCGGCCAGCGCGACATCGGCGAGGTGCTGGTCGACGACCTTCGCGTGCCGCTGATCTCGGCGACCGGCTCGACCCGCATGGGCCGCGAAGTGGGCCCCCGGCTCGCCAAGCGCTTCGCCCGCGCGCTGCTGGAACTGGGCGGCAACAACGGCATGATCGTCGCGCCATCGGCCGATCTGGATCTGGCCGTGCGCGGCATCCTGTTCGCCGCGGTCGGCACTGCCGGCCAGCGCTGCACCACGCTGCGCCGCCTGTTCGTCCATGATTCGGTCTACGACACGCTGGTGACCCGCCTGAAGCGCGCCTACGGCTCGGTGCCGATCGGCAACCCGCTCGAGGCGGGCACCCTGGTCGGGCCGCTGGTCGATCGCGCGGCCTTCGACATGATGCAGAAGAGCCTGGGCGCCGCCCGCGAAGCCGGTGGGCAGGTCGCCGGCGGCGAGCGGGTGCTGACCGAGCAATTCCCCGACGCATTCTACGTCCGCCCGGCCCTGGTCGAGATGCCGGAGCAGGCGCCGGTCGTCTGCCACGAGACCTTCGCCCCGATCCTCTACGTACTGCGCTACAGCGATCTGGCCGAGGCGATCCGGTTGCACAATGCGGTGCCGCAGGGCCTGTCCTCGTCGATCTTCACGACCGACCTGCGCGAGGCCGAGACGTTCCTGTCGGCCGCCGGCAGCGATTGCGGCATCGTCAACGTGAACATCGGCCCGTCCGGCGCGGAGATCGGCGGCGCATTCGGTGGCGAAAAGGAGACCGGCGGCGGTCGCGAATCCGGCTCGGACAGCTGGCGCGCCTATATGCGGCGCGCGACCAATACGGTGAACTATTCGCGCGAGCTGCCGCTGGCCCAGGGCATCAAGTTCGAGATCGGCGCCTGATCGGTCTCGTCCCTTCAGAGGAAACCCGCGCCATGACCGAACCGCATCCCGACGGCCGTATCCTCGTCGAGCAACGGGGACAATTGCTGTTGATCGGCATCGATCGTGTGCCGAAGCGCAATGGCTTCAGCGAGAAGATGGTGGTCGAGTTGGCCCAGGCGTTCGACCGCCTGGAGCAGGATCCGGCCGCGCGCTGCGGGGTACTCCATGCTTTGGGACCCCATTTCACCGCAGGCCTGCAACTCGACCAGCTGGCGTCCTGGTTCGAGGCCGGCCGGCACCTGGCCCTGCCGGGCAAGATCGATCCCTACAACCTGCGCCCGCCGCTGCGGACCAAGCCGGTCGTGGCGGCGGTGCAGGGGATCTGCTTCACCGCCGGGATCGAGCTTATGCTGGGAGCGGATGTCGTGGTAGCCGCGGCGGATTGCCGGTTCGGTCAGATCGAGGTGAAGCGCGGCATCATGGCCAATCACGGCGCCACGATCCGTATGGTCGAACGGGCCGGCTGGGGCAATGCCATGCGCTACCTGCTGACCGGCGACGAATTCGACGCCGAGACCGCATTGCGCCTGGGCTTCGTCCAGGAGGTCGTCGAGACGGGCCGCCAGCTCGACCGGGCGATCGAACTGGCCGAGCGGGTCGCGGCGCAGGCACCGCTCGCGGTCCAGGCGACGATCCAGAACGCCCGCAAGGCGATCGAGCATGGCCCGGCCGCAGCGGTCGCCGATTTGAGCCCGGTGCAATTGCGCCTGATGAAGAGCGAGGACGCGGCCGAAGGGGTCGCGAGCTTCCGCGAGAAGCGCGAGGCCCGTTTCACCGGGCGGTAGCGCGCCCAGGCCGGGGAGCTAGCGTGCGCTGTCGTGCGGGCCGACCGGTGCTGTAAAGGCACGAATGAGGGTGATGCGGACGCGGTGATTGGCCGGGTTCGGTCCGCCGACGTTGCTGGCCGGCGGCGCCTTGACGCGCGGCTGCGTCTCGATGCCGGCGGCGGGCACGCCTTCCTTCACGAGCATGGCCCTGACCGCCTCGGCGCGAGCTTGACCCAAGTTCTCGGCATGCTTGGCATCGTCGGAATAGCCGGTGACCTTGACGCGCGTCGCGCCGCCCTGCTTGGCCAGCTCCGCCGCCCGCGTCACCTGCTTCACCATGAGGGGGGTCAGCGTGGCGTCGTCGTTGCGAAAGAAGATGAAGACGCTGTTGAAGACGACGTCGGGCCGGGCGGCCGTGGCCGTGGCGACCGCGCCCTGAGGGGCACCGTTGGTGCCCTGAGGGGCACCGTTGGCCGGGCTTGCCGCCAAGGCCGGCGACGCGGCGGCGCCCAGCAGCGCGAAGCCGATCGAAAGCAGCATGCTCTTGCTCATCTGGTCCCCCTTAAGCCTTTGAACCATCTTGCTACAAGGGGATGCAGGGTGCCGTCCAGCGCTGATTCCGCCGCGCACGGACGCAAGAGCCGAACGGCGACCGGCCCGCGCTACTGCTGGACGAAACGTCCGACCACATTGCCGTTCTGATCGATCAGTTGCCCACCGCCCAGCGGCGAGATGACGACCCGCCCGGCGATGCGGCCCTGGTCGTCGACCAGATTGTAGCTGCGGCTGATGCCACCGACGCCGGGACCGACGACCGGCTGCGGCGGCGGCGGGGCGCTGCCGCAGCCGACGAGGCTCAAGGCGAGAAGCGGCAGGGCGAAATGACGACAACGCATGAGAAACTCCCGGGAACATCAGCGCGACGCATCGTGGAGTTGCGCCGCCGTCTCCGGCCAACGCGCCCGCGCGTCATCTCGTTCCTGTCGAGCCCCGCCGCAGCGAAGGACGGACGGCTCCCGCAATGCTCTCTGGTCCTTGTCTCAAATGCCATGCGAAAAACCTGAGCGATGCATCAAATCCGAGCAAATATCGACCAACTATTAACGTCCAGAATGTCACGCTCGTTTCAGCAGATAATCGGATTCCCAAACTAGACATGTCTTCCCTGACTTTAGATCACCGAATGGTGCCGCATCTGGGCGGGCCCCCGATCACGGAGGCGAAGCGTCCGATGCGCCCGGCGATGCGAACCACGGAACTGCGGCGCCTGCTGCAGCACTGGCACGACCTCAAGGGCGATCGGCCGCTGCCCCAGCGCGCCGATCTCGATCCGACCGACATCGCCTACTGCCTCGGCAACATCGCGCTGGTCGAAATCGAGCCGTCGTTCCGCCCGCGCTATCGCTTGGTCGGCACGCGCCTGGCCGACCTGCTGGGCGAGGATCCGACGGGGCGCTATGTCGATGAGATGTATTCGGGCGCCATCCGGAACGAGGCGCTGGGCGCCTATCGCCGCACGATCGAGACCGGCCAGCCCGACTATTGCGAGCGGGTGTTCAATCTGCTGCTCCTGAAACTGGGCTATTACAGGCTGCTGCTGCCGTTCGCCTGGCGCAGCGGCGGACAGGCCGACTTGGTCGTCGCCGCCTTCTTTCCCACCGACCGCGGGTTCCGCCGGGCCCTCGACTGGCTGGGGCGGGTCCCCAGGCAGGATGCATGAACCCGACGGCTCCCTCCGTCAGTCTGCTACCGGCGACGCTCTACCGCACCATGCCGTGGCGGAACGGACGCGGCACGACCACCGAAATCGCGCTCGGCCCCAGCGCCGGACCTGACTTCGCCTGGCGGCTCAGCATTGCCGACGTTCCGGACTCCGGCCCGTTTTCGCCATTCACGGGATTTGAGCGGTTGATCGCGGTCGTCGCCGGCGCGGGCATGCGCCTCGCCGTCGACGGTCGGCCGCCGGCAACCCTCGACCTGCACTCCCCGCCCTACGCCTTTTCGGGCGACGCGGTGACCGAGTGCACGCTCGTCGACGGACCGATCCGCGATTTCAACCTGATCTTCGACCCGGCCCGCGCGACCGCTGTCCTGACGCGGTGGCGCGGCACGGATATGCCTGCGCGAGTGCCGCTCGACGGCGGAACGGTCCTGCTCCACGCCCTGGCCGGTCGCCTGACGGTCGACGCCGGCCCACTCGGCACCTGGGTCGTGCCGGAGGGCGATACGCTCCGGCTCGACCGGGCGGCCGGGACGATGATGCTGGCGGGCGACAGCGGCAGCCATGTCCTGCTCGCCAGGATCGCGCCGCACTAGAAACCATCTTGGCGGGAGGAATGCCCCTGCAATTCCCTGGAAACGGACAACACTTCGCATTAGAAGATGATGAGTCGTTTTCAATCGACGGGGGTTACGATGGGCAGGAAACTCGCGGCCGAATTTTTCGGTACCTTCTGGCTGGTCTTCGGCGGTTGCGGCAGCGCGGTGCTCGCGGCCGGCTTCCCTCAATTGGGCATCGGCTTCGTCGGCGTTTCGTTCGCCTTCGGTCTCACCGTCCTGACCATGGCCTATGCCGTGGGCGGAATTTCCGGCGGTCATTTCAATCCCGCCGTCTCGCTGGGTCTCGCCATCGCCGGCCGGTTCGACTGGAGCGAATTGATCCCGTACTGGATCGTCCAGGTGATCGGTGGCTTGGCGGCCGCGACGTTTCTCTACGTCATCGCATCGGGCTCGCCCACGTTCGCCGCCGGCGGCTTCGCTTCGAATGGCTATGGCGACCTGTCGCCCGGACACTACGGCCTGGTCTCGGCGCTCATCATCGAAATCACGCTGACCGCAGGCTTCCTGATCGTCATCCTGGGATCGACGTCGAAGGCGGCGCCCGTGGGCTTTGCCCCGATCGCCATCGGCCTCGCCCTGACCCTGATCCATCTGATCTCGATCCCGGTCACCAATACGTCGGTCAACCCGGCACGCTCCACCGCCGTCGCTTTCTTCTCGACGACGGGGGCATCCAGCCAGCTCTGGCTGTTCTGGCTTGCTCCCCTGCTGGGTGCCGCCATCGGCGCGATCATCTGGAAGTGGCTGCTGGCCCCCGGCGAATCGCCGGCCCTGATCGGTCGCGAGCCGGAATTGGCACCGACGGCCTGACGCCTCGGCGCGGAGCCCCTCGCATCAGATCGATACGGTGGGTTCCGCGCCGGTGCCTTTGAAGAAGATGTCGAGCCCGCGCTCGACCCGGCGATCGATCATGGCCCAGGTCGGCGGCTCGTCCTGGCCATAGAGCAGACGCAACTGCGGCTCGCTGATGACGAAGCCGCAGAGAATGCTGGCCGCCTCGTCGGCATCGTCGACATTGAGCACGCCGCGCTGGCGCTGGCGCTCGAACCACTGCACCAGCGTGCATTTGCCGTGATCCATCGCTTCGCGCAGGAAAGCCTGGGCCAGCTCCGGAGTCCGCAGCGCCTCGGAAATCACCAGACGGTGCATCGCGACCTGACGCGGCGACAGCACGAAGCGCGCGAGCTGACGCAGGAAATCCTCGAGCACGACGCGTGGGCTGCGCGTCCCGTCGTCGGTCTTGATCGGCGTCATCAGATGTTCGGTGTACTGGGCGATCAGCGCCGCGAACAGCGCCTGTTTCGTCGCGAACAGCTGATAGATCGTCTTCTTGGACATGCCGGCGCGGCGCGACACGTCATCCATCGTGGCCAGGCCGTAGCCCCGCTCGATAAACACGTCTTCGGCTGCCTGGATCAGGCGGCCGCGCCGCTCGTCCTCGGAAATGGGCTTCGGACGGCCGCGCAGACGCGGGCCGCAACACCGCATCGCCGTGATGCAATCGACCATGTCGCTCCTCCGCCTATCCGCGCGTCGGTGGTCGCGCATCGCCGCAGGTCGTGCGGATAGGAAACTCCATGGTTTCTTACTTAGGCCGCTTGGCGGCCGACAGCAAGCGACGATCGGATATGTGGGACATGATCCGCCCCGAACTCTCTCAAACAGAGAAGCGGCTGGCAGGTTCCTCAGAATATTGCGCCCGCTCACTTGACTCCCGAGAGCCGTATCCCTAGCTTCCTGGCGTCAAGAAACGCAATAGTTTCTTAAATTTTCCGCAGCATCCCGCGCCTCCGCGGGCGTTCCCACCGATTGTCAGGCTTCCAGGAGCATCAAGACGTGACGAGCTCAAGGCGCATTATCGCCCGGGCGGCCTCTTCAGCGACATTGGCACTTGTTGCCGGTTGCGCCGTCGGACCGGATTTCAAAGCTCCGGCCGCGCCGATCGACGCCGGATACAGCACCGACGCCCTGCCGAAGCAGACCACGTCGGCCAACGTCGCCGGTGGTGCCGCGCAACGCCTGGTCGATGGTCAGGACATTCCGGGCGAATGGTGGTCGCTCTATCATTCCGAGCCGCTCAACAAACTTGTCGAGACCGCGCTCAAGGCCAACCCGGATCTCGACGCCGCCCAGGCAGCGCTGCGCGAGGCCCAGGAAAATGTGCTGGCCGGCGACGGCGCGCTCTACCCCACGCTCACCGGCAATCTGTCCGGGTCGCGCCAGAAGGCGCTGTCGGCCGGGTTCGGCTCGTCGATCTACAGCCTGTACGGCGCCAGCGCGAACGTCTCCTACACGATCGACATCTGGGGCGGTACGCGTCGCAACATCGAATCGCTCGAGGCGCGGGCCGAGTTCCAGCGCTATCAGCTCGAAGCCAGCTATCTCAGCCTGACCGCGAACCTCGTGACCGCCGCCATTACCGAAGCGTCGCTGCGCGGGCAGATCCAGGCGACCGAGGAGATCATCCGGGTCGAGAGCAAGAGCCTCGACACGGTCCGCCGGCAGTTGTCGCTGGGCGGGGTCGCGCGGGCGGATTTCCTGACCCAGCAATCGACCCTGGCCGCGACCCAGGCGACCTTGCCGCCGCTGCAGAAGCAGCTGGCCCAGGAGCGCAACCTGATCCAGGTCTATGCCGGCCGCTTCCCGAACCAGGACACCGGCGAGCAGTTCGATCTGGCGGCCCTCGTCCTGCCGCCCGACCTGCCGGTATCGCTGCCGTCCAAACTGGTCGAGCAGCGGCCCGACGTCCAGGCGGCCGAGGCGAGCCTGCATGCCGCCAGCGCCGCCATCGGCGTGGCCATCGCCAACGAGCTGCCGCAGCTGACCATCACCGGCGATCTCGGCCTGCAGGCCCTGCAGATCGGCAAACTGTTCCAGGCCGGCAGCAGCGTCTGGGGCATCGGCGCCAGCGCCACCGGCACGATCTTCGACGGCGGCAAGCTGCTGCACACCAAGCGTGCGGCTGATGCCGCGTTCGACCAGGCAGCCGCACAATATCGTTCGACCGTCCTTTCCGCCTTCCAGGACGTCGCCAACGCGCTCCGCGCGCTGACCTCCGATGCCGACGCGCTCAAGGCGCAACTGGCGGCCGAAACGGCGGCCGCGGACAGCCTGAACCTGTCCCAGGCGCAGTTCCAGGCCGGCGGCATCTCGTTCCTGACGCTGCTTACCGCCCAACAAACCTATCAGCAGGCGCACATCGGGCTCGTCAGAGCCCAGGCCGCCCGCTACGCCGACACTGCCGCCCTGTTCCAGGCTCTCGGCGGTGGCTGGTGGAATCGCAGCGATGTCGCCGCAAAAGACAGCGGTGCCGCCCAACGGATGACTGACGCAGCCCTGTAACGCGGCGCGTTCAAAAACGGAGAGTTTTCGATGGCCAAACGCATGATCATCATGCTGCTGCTGGTCGCATTGGTGCTGGGCGGGATCTTCGGTTTCGAGGCCTTCAGGGCCAAGATGATCAAGCAATTCCTCGCAGGCTTCGGCAACCAGCCCCAGACCGTGGCGACGACCGTCGCCGGCCAGCAGCCGTGGCAGCCGCAGCTGAGCGCGGTGGGCTCCGTGCGCGCGGTCAATGGCGCCGACCTGTCGCTCGAAGTGCCGGGCATCGTCGACCAGATCCAGTTCAAGTCCGGCGAGGACGTGAAGGCCGGCGCCCCGCTGCTGACGCTGCGCTCCGAGGATGACGTGGCGAAGCTGCATTCGCTCGAGGCGATGGCGGATCTCGCCCGCATCACCTATGAGCGCGACCAGAAGCAGTTCAAGGTCGAGGCGGTCAGCCAGCAGGTCCTGGACTCCGATGCCGCCAACCTGAAGAACGATCTCGCCCTGGCCGAACAGCAGCGCGCCATCGTGGCGAAGAAGTTCATCAAGGCGCCGTTCGACGGCCGCCTCGGTATCCGGCAGGTCGACATCGGCCAGTATCTGCAAGCCGGCACCAATATCGTAACCCTGCAGGCGCTCGATCCGATCTTCGTCGACTTCACCCTGCCGCAGCAGGCGCTCTCCCAGCTGCAACTCGGCCAGAAGGTGACAGCGGTGATCGACGCCTATCCGGGCCAGAGCTTCACGGGCGAGCTGGTGGCGATCGATCCCAAGGTCGACACCGCGACCCGAAATCTGCAGATCCGGGCGGCGTTCAAGAACCCGGACCACAGGATGCTGCCGGGCATGTTCGCCACCACCTCGATCGATACCGGGACGCCGCAGCAGTTCGTGACGCTGCCGCAGACGGCAATCACCTACAACGCCTATGGCAGCACCGCCTACCTGGTCGACGACCAGGGCAAGGACGACAAGGGCCAGGCCAAGCTCCAGGCGCGCCAGGTGTTCGTGACCGTGGGCGATACCCGGGGCGATCAGGTCGCCATCCTCAAGGGCATCAAGGCGGGCGACCAGGTGGTCACCGCCGGTCTGGTCAAGCTGCGCAACGGCAGTCCGGTCGTCATCAATAATTCGGTGGTTCCCTCGAATGACGCCAATCCCGTCATCAAGGAAAACCAGTAACAGGCGGACCGGACGATGAATTTCACCGATCTCTTCATACGCCGGCCCGTTCTGGCCACGGTCGTCAGCCTGATGATCCTGGTCCTGGGCCTGCGCGCGGCATTTTCCCTGCCGATCCTGCAATATCCCCGGACCGAAAACGCGATCGTCACCGTCAGCACCACCTACTACGGTGCCGATCCCGACGTCATCGCCGGCTTCATCACGACGCCGCTGGAAAATGCCATCGCCCAGGCGAACGGCATCGACTACATGACGTCGACCAGCCAGAACAGCACCAGCACGATCACCGTCAACCTTCGCCTCAACTACGATTCCGACAAGGCGCTGACCGAGATCTCGGCCAAGGTCAGTTCGGTCTTGAACCAGCTGCCGCCCGGATCGCAGCAGCCGACACTGGCGGTCAAGGTCGGGCAGACCATCGACGCCATGTACATCGGCTTCAACAGCGACGTGCTGGCGTCCAACCAGATCACCGACTACCTGGTTCGCGTCGTCCAGCCCAAGCTGCAGTCGGTCGAAGGCGTGCAGACTGCGGAGCTGTTGGGCCAGCAGAGCTTCGCGTTGCGCGCCTGGCTCGATCCGATGAAGCTCGCCGCTTACAGCCTCACCGCGGCCGATGTTTCCGCGGCGCTGCAGGCGAACGACTACATCTCGGGCGTCGGCAACACCAAAGGCCAGATGATCCAGGTCAATCTGAGCGCGTCGACCAGCCTCCATACGGTCGACCAGTTCAAGAAACTGGTCCTGAAACAGGCCAACGGCGCGATCGTTCGCCTGGGCGACGTCGCCGACGTGCAACTGGGCGCCGACAGCTATGAAGCGACCGTCGGCTTCGACGGCAAGAAGGCGGTCTATATCGGCATCCAGGTGGCGCCGGCCGCCAACCTGCTGCAGGTGATCGATGGCGTACGCGCGGCCTTCCCGGACATCCTCTCGCAATTGCCCGCCGGATTGCACGGCGAGATCGTCTATGATTCGACGGCTTTCGTGAACAGCTCGATCAGCGAAGTGGAGAGCACGCTGATCGAGGCGCTGCTGATCGTGACCGTCGTCGTCTTCCTGTTCCTGGGCTCGCCGCGGTCTGTGTTGATCCCGACCGTCGCCATTCCCTTGTCGCTCGTCGGCACCTTCATCCTGATGGCCGCCTTCGGCTTCTCGATCAACCTCCTGACCCTGCTGGCACTCGTGCTGGCGATCGGCCTCGTCGTCGACGACGCGATCATCGTGGTCGAGAACGTCAACCGGCATCTCGAAGAAGGCATGAAACCCGTCGGCGCCGCCATCCAGGCGGCGCGCGAACTGGGCGGGCCGATCATCGCCATGACCGTCGTGCTGATCGCGGTCTACGTGCCGATCGGCTTTCAGAGCGGCCTGACGGGCGCGCTGTTCACCGAGTTCGCCTTCACCCTCGTGGGCGCCGTCACGGTGTCGGCGGTGGTGGCATTGACCCTCACCCCCATGATGTCGTCGCGCATCCTGAAGCCGCATAGCCACGATCGCAGCGGCTGGGAAGAACGGATCGTCGATTTCATCGATCGCCGGTTCAACGGCATCCGCCGCGGCTACCAGCGCTGGCTGCACGGCAGCCTGAACTACCGGCCGGTGACCTATCTGTTCGGCATCATCATCCTGGCGTCGCTGGCCCCGCTCTGGCTCGGCGCCAAGCAGGAACTGGCGCCGCAGGAAGACCAGGGCGTCGTGGTGGCACTGTCGACCTCGACCCCCACGGCGACCCTGCAGCAGCGCCAGCTTTATAACCGGCAGGTCTACGAGACGTTCGCCAAGCATTCTGAAACCGACCACGTGTTCCAGATCGACGCACCCGGCCAGTCGATCGCGGGCATGGTGCTGAAACCCTGGGATCAACGCGCGCTCACGTCCAACCAGCTGCAACCGGCGATGCAGGCGGAACTGGCCGGCATCGCGGGTTCGCAGATCGTGGCGTTCCAGCTGCCCTCGCTGCCCGGCGCCAACGGCCTGCCGATCCAGTTCGTCATCAACTCGACCGATTCATTCGACCGGCTGAACCCGATCGCTCAGCAATTCCTGGGTGCGGCGCTGAAGAGCGGGCTGTTCATCTTCCTCAACACCGACCTCAAGATCGACCAGCCGCAATCGACGATCGACATCGACCGCGACAAGGCCGCCGAACTGGGCCTGAGGATGAGCGACATCGGCGGCGCGATGGCGTCGATGCTCGGCGGCGGCTACGTCAATTATTTCAGCCTGGACGGCCGGTCCTACAAGGTCATTCCCCAGGTCGCCCAGCAGTCGCGCCAGAACACGCAACAGCTGCTCGACTATTACATCCGCAACTCGGCCGGCACCGCGATTCCGCTCTCGACCTTGGCCAAGATCTCGACCAAGACGGTCCCTGAGTCGCTGAACCATTTCCAGCAGCTCAACAGCGCCACCATCCAGGGCGTAATGGCGCCGGGCGTGTCGATGGGCCAGGCACTCGACGCGCTGAAGCAGATCGCGCATGACACGCTGCCGGCCGGCTATTCGGTCGACTATGGCGGTCAGTCCCGCCAGGCGATCCAGGAATCCGGCGGCTTCTTCGTGACGATGGGCTTCGCGCTCATCATCATCTTCCTGTCGCTCTCAGCCCTGTTCGAGAGCTTCCGCGACCCGATCATCATCCTGGTGTCGGTGCCGACCGCCATCGCCGGCGCGCTGATCTTCCTCAGCCTCGGCATCGGGGGCGCCACCATCAACATCTACACCCAGGTGGGAATCGTGACGCTGGTCGGCCTGATCAGCAAGCACGGCATCCTGATCGTCGAGGTGGCGAATGAGTTGCAGGCGGAAGGCAAGACCAAGCGCGAGGCCATCGAAGGCGCCGCCACGGTTCGTCTGCGGCCGATCCTGATGACCACGGCGGCGATGGTGCTGGGCGTCGCCCCGCTGATCTTCTCGAGCGGCGCCGGCGCCGTATCCCGCTTCAACATGGGCCTGGTCATCGCGACCGGCCTCACCATCGGCACCCTGTTCACGCTGTTTGTCGTGCCGGCGGTGTACATGCTGATCGCCGGCGACCATCACGTGGTCCCGGAAGAAAAGCCGGAGCCGGAACATCCCCACCCCGCGGTGGTGTGATCCGAAGGGGCGGCACTCCGGTGCCGCCCTTTTTCATGGGGCCCGCAGCCTCGGCACGCGATCGAGGCCACACTTCTTCCAGGAATCAAAAAGGGCGCCCCGTTGCCGAGGCGCCCTTTTTAGCGGAGGGGTCGCTCGCGTAGGCTATTGCTCGACGAACGCCTTCTCTATGACGAAATGACCAGGGCTCGAGCTCGAGCCTTCGACGAAGCCGCGTTCCTCGAGGATGGTCTGGGTGTCCTTGAGCATGCCCGGGCTGCCGCACAGCATGATCCGGTCGCCCTCGGCATCGAACGGCGCCAGGCCCAGGTCGGAAAACAGCTTGCCCGACCGGATGAGGTCGGTGATGCGGCCCTGGTTGCGGAAAGCATCGCGGGTCACGGTCGGGTAATACAACAGCTTGTCGCGCACCATGTCGCCGAAGAATTCGTTGTTCGGCAGCTCGTCGGTGATCAGTTCCTGATAGGCGAGCTCGCCCACGTGGCGGCAACCATGGACCAGCACGACGCGCTCGTAGCGGTCGTACACTTCCGGGTCTTTGATCACGCCCAGGAACGGCGCCAGGCCGGTGCCGGTCGACAGCAGGTAGAGCGTCTTGCCTGGCAGCAGATTGTCGAGCAGCAGGGTCCCGACCGGCTTGCGCCCGACCAGGATCTCGTCGCCGACCTTGAGGTGCTGCAGGCGCGAGGTCAGCGGACCGTTCGCGACCTTGATGCTGAAGAACTCCAGGTTCTCTTCATGGTTGGCGCTGACCAGACTATAGGCGCGCAGCAGCGGCCGGCCGTCGATCTCCAGGCCCATCATGGTGAACTGGCCGTTCTGGAACCGGAAGGACGGATCCCGGGTCGCCTTGAAGCTGAACAGGGTATCGGTCCAATGACGCACTTCGAGGACGCGCTGCTTCTGCAGATTGCTCATGTCTTGCCGAACTCGCGAGAAAGGAATCGTCAGGCTGCCGTGAAGAGGGCATAGGCTGATTACATTGCACTGCAGCAATAGGCAAGCGTCAGGCGCCCCGTCATTTTGCAAGGGTGATTTGTGCGACGAGGCGCTTGAAGCCGCGAGGACGCGTTATCGGTCCGGCGGCACCGCCTGCTAGCGGACCTGCGCCGCAATGCGGTCGGCAAGAATGCCGAGGGCGGCGCTCATGGCGGTGACCGTTCCGTCGATATCACCGCTGGCCGGCACCTCGATATGCTCCTCGTGCCGGGCGAGCGCCTGCTCGGCCCCCTCGCCCAGCAAGGTCCAGCGGGCAACGAGCGTGACCGGACCGGCCATCGTGCCCTCGAACCGCTCGATCACGACATCGAGCTTGTGCAACGACCGCGGCGGCGCCGGATCGTCCTGGCGCACCGTAGCGCCCGGCGGCAGGCGCTGCGCCAGATCGGCCGCGAGCGCGCCCCGCGCCAGTTCGTCGAGCGCGCCGGCCCAGCGATCGTCGTCGGCCATGTCGAGCCGCCCGGGCCCTGCCCGCCGCACGATCTGCGGGCGGTCCAGCTCCGGCGGGACGGTGACGCTGTCGAGGCGGACCGGCACGGCCGACAGGCGCCCGGCCGGCGGGCTCGCCGACGCCACCGGGTCGAGCGTGTGGAACCGAGTCGGCGCGCTGGCGCAGGCGGCGAGCAGGGCCGTGAAACCGACGGCGGCGAGGCGGCGGGCGTGCATCTTCCCTCTCCTAACGGGCCGAGCCCGTCCGGCCGCGCAACAGCGCTTCCGGATGCTGGTCGAGATAGTCGGTGAGCGCGCGGATCGAGCGCGCGGAATCGGTGAGCTCGTGGATCAGCGCCGGCAGGTCGCGGCTACGGTCGCCGCCGGCCCCCATCAGCCGTTGCGCCGCCTCGAGCGTCTGATCGGCGGCGTCGGCCGTCCGGTGAAGGCTTTCGAGCGTCGGGCCGATCTGCTGGTTCGTCTTCTGCGTGATCTGGTCGAGGTTGGCGAGCGAACGATCGAGCGACTTGACCGCGCGGCCCAGCTCCGGCCCGGTCGTCGCCTGATCGACATGGGCAATGATGTTGTGCAATCCCATGCCGATTTCGGCGATCGGCAGGTTCGCCAGCTTGTCCATGAACTGGTTGGCCGAGGTCGAGAGCGCATCGAGATCGCCCGAACCCACGGTCGGAATCTGCGGCTGCGGCCCACTATAGTCGATCGCGGCCGGCGCCTGATCCGGCACGAACTCGAGTTGGATCAGCCGTTCGCCGGTCAGCAGGTTGGCCGAGCCCAGCCGGGCGCGCAGCCCCTGCTTGACCAGCCGGTCCATCGCCTGGTTGATCAACTCGATCGGCGGCACGGGATTGTCGCCCGTCTTGTTCTTCTCGAGCGGCAGCAGGGTCGGGTCGATGTCGAAGGTCACGGGCGCCCGCAGTGTTCCGCTGGCGGCGTCGTAGTCCAGATGCACGTCGCGCACGTGACCGACCCGCATGCCCTGCAGCTCGACCGTCCCGCCGCTGGACAGGCCATGAACGCTGCCGGGGAAATGAGCGATGTAGGTCACGGTCGGCCCGGTCGGCTGCTGGTCGGCCTCGTCCTGGCTGTTGTAGAGGTGGAATTCCGCGCCCGTCTTGCTGGCCACTTCCCACATCGCCGCATCCGACGTGTCGAAGCCGATGCCGCCGGCGATGAGCGCCTGCAGCGAGCGCGTGCTGGCGCGCAACCCGCCGGCGCCGGCCGAGATCGAGACGCCGCTGACGTTCCAGAAATGGCTCTTGGGCCGCACCAGCTTGTCGTAGGGCGCACGGACATAGACAAAGATGTCGGTCTGCCGAGCCTGTGCACCCAGCTGATAGCCCAGCACCTCGCCAACGCTGATGCCCCGGTAATAGAGTGGCGCCCCCTGGCTGATTGAAGCCAGGTCGTCGGCATGCAGCGTGAACCGCGTGCCGGGCACGTCCGCCTCGTCGACGACCGGCGGCTCTTCGAGGCCGGCGAAATGATCGGTCGGCTGACCGACCTGCCCCGGGTCCATCTCGATATATGCGCCGGACACCAGCGTGTTGAGGCCGGTGATGCCGGCCGCGGTCACACGGGGGCGCACGATCCAGAAGCGCGAGTTCGAGGTCACGTGATCCTCGACCTGCCGTTCCAGCACGGCGGTGACCTCGACATGGCTCATGTCCTTGGTCAGCACGACGCTCTTGACCGTGCCGACGTCGACGTCCTTGTGCCGGATCTTGGTATGCCCCGCCTCCAGCCCGTCGGCCGAGGTGAAGGTGATGGTCACGGTTGGGCCATGATCGGCGAAGGTCTGGAAACCGACCCAGACCACAACCAGGAAAGCCGCGATCGGAACCAGCCAGACGATCGCCACCAGCCGGCTGCGCCGGACGCGCGCCGTGCTCTCGCCTTCACTCATTCCCGCTCTCCACCACATCCCACATCAACCGCGCATCGAACGACTGCGAGGCGAGCATGGTCAGCACCACGACCGCCGCAAAGGCGATCGCACCCGGTTCCGCCTCGACCCGCGTCAGGCTGCCAAACTGCACCAGCGCGGTCAGGATCGAGATCATGAAGACATCGATGTTCGACCATCGGCCGATGCCTTCGATGAACCGGTAGAGCCGGGTCCGCGCCATCACCCGCCGGGTCAATCCCCGCCGGATCGCCAGCAGGAACCAGGTGAGCCCGGTCAGCTTGATCAGCGGGATCGCGATCGAGGCCAGGAACACGATCAGGGCCAAGGGCCACAACCCGGACTGCAGCAATTCGCGCACGCCGGCGAAGATCGTCGAGGGCTGGTCGCGGCCGAAGCGCACGATGCGCAGGATCGGCAGGATGTTGGCCAGGATGTAGAGAAAGAAGGCCGAAGCCGTGAGCGCTGCCGTTCGTGTGAACGAGTCGGGCCGGCGCCAATGCAGCCGGGCGGCGCAGCGCGGGCAGATCGTGCCCTCCCGATCCAGAGGCGCGATCAGCCCGCATTCCAGGCAATCGATCACGTCGCCGGTCTCGCTTCCCGGCAGCGCGCCCGGGCCGATGACCCGCCAGACGACGCGCGGATCGAGCACCGCATCGATCGCCAGCACGATCAGGGCAAAAGCGATGAAAGCCCAGCCCCCCTGCGCGATCTCGACGCTGGCGACATCGCGGATACGGCTATAGGCGACGAGGCTGCCGAGCAGATAGACCTCGGTCATCGCCCAGGGCCGCAGGCGGGTCGCCTGACGGAACAGCCAACCAAGCCAGGGCCGCCGCTCGCCGCGCAGCACCAGGAACAGCGACGGCACCAGCGACGCGAGCCACAGCACCGGCGCCGCCACGCTGAACAACCCGACCAGAACGCCCAGCACGGGATAGCCGGCATCCCACAGCGAGGTCATCCCGGTAATCGTCAGGTTGCGCCGTTCGTTGCCCTCGAAACTCACGATCATCAGCGGTTCGAAATTGGCCGGCAGCAACAGCAGGAGTGCCGCGGCGGCCAGGGCCAGTGCGGCACTGACGCCCCCTGGGATCCGGCGCAGCAGGGTGGAGCCGCAACGCGCGCAATCGGCCACCGAATGGTGGGGCACCGGCGGCAGGCTTTGGGCGAGGCCGCAATCGGGGCAGTAGATCCGCCCGATGCGCTCGGCAGGCGCAATATTCATCGACACCCTCGAACCGGCGGCGATCCCAAGGTGGATCGCCCTTCAGAGAAACGCGGCAGCTTTCGATAAGTTGCGCGGAGACGAACCCGTTCGCGCAACGGTTCGAGCGTCAGGATGGCGGATGAGGATCCGCCGGGAGCGTGACCGATGGCGTCGCCGCGGGGATCTGCGGGATCTTGACCGTGTAGGTCGAGGTCGCGTCGGGGGTCGTGGTGGTCGTCGTTGTTGTGGTGGTCGTGCCCGGCAGGGGCGCCAGAGGATCGTCCGTCGTGGCCGGCACCGGGGGTGTCGGAAGAAGCGGCGCCGGGGCCGCGACCGGATCGGCCGGCGACATCCCGGCTTTGACGGCATCCTGTGACGTTTCGACCGCCCCGACTGGCGACAGGGCGGAGGCCGGCGCGCTCGACGGCGAAACGGGCGCAGTCACCACCGCCGTGACCGGTGCGGGCGACGCCACCGGCGGCGACAGGGCCGACGCGGCTGGTGTTGCCGGCAGATCGGCGGACGGCGATGTGGGCGGGACGATCGCGGCCGTCGCCGGGACCGATGCGGTATCGGGCGGCGTGGTCGTCGGGGCAGACGCCTGCGTACCTTGCGGCGCCGGTTCCGGCGCTGTCGCCGCCTGCTCCGGTACGGGAACGATCGGCGCGCCATCGACCGAGGGAACGCCAGGAGCGCCGGCGGTCGCAACCGCCGGCGTTTCCGGTGTCGCCGGCGTAGGTACCGGCGCCTCGGGCGCCGTCGCGACGGCGTCCGTCGGTGCTGCGGGAGCCACGACCGGTGCCGGCGGATCGGGCACAGGACCGCGGTCGAGCGCCTGGGCCAGCATCTGCTGGTTCGCCGGATACCAGATATTGCCCATGTGACCCCCATGGGGGAACACGGTCAGCCGCGCGCCGAGCGTCGTTTTCAGATAGGCCAGGTCCTCGGGTCGAAGCAGGAAATCGTCGGCATTGTGGAAGACCTCGACTTCCCGATGGCTCGCCAGGAAGTCGTGCAAGCCATAGAGCGTCTCGTCTTTCAACAACTGGCTCGCCGCCCGCTTGCCACCCAGCTGGGGCTCGACGAACTTGCTGAGGTAATCCTCGAAACCGTATTGCGCCGCTTCCTTTTCGCGCGCATCGAGACTGGTCTTGTTGGCCGGGCTCTTGAGGATACCCTCGTCCCTGATCTGCTGCGTCACCATGATGACGTCGGTCAGGCTGTTGCGGAACAGGCCGAACAGCACGTACTTCAGCTGGTCGTCGGTCAGTGTGTTCTGCTGGGCCAGATCGCGGAAATAGGGTGCCCCCTGCGGATCGGTCAGGTTGGCGTCGGCGACCAGCTTGAAGGCGCGCGCCTTGACCGTCTTCTTCTCGTCGGCCGACCAGTTCTCGCCCGTCGCCGCCAGACTGTCGAGCATGTGCAGGTCGTAGAACGTATCGACCGGCGGATTGAGCAGCACGACCTTGTCGAACTTCAGCCGCGGTTGCTGCGCTTCGCGGGCGGCCAGGAAGGCGCCTTCCAAGGCACCCATCGAATAGCCCACGAGCTTGGTCTGCCGGATCTTCATGCCGTCGACCCGGACCGCATGGTCGCGCGCCCGGACGATGAAATTCTCGAGATCGCCGGCATCGACGCTGGGAATGCCGACATAGCCCGAAGCCGAGGCACCCAGCGCGAATTGCCAGTTGAACGCGTCCGGCACGACCAGGACGTTGTAGCCCATGGCGAAGATCTGGCCGCCCAGGTAGAGCGCCAGCGGATCTTCGGCGACCGACCCCAGCCCCGAAATCAGCACGACGAGATCGGCCGGCTTTTCCTGGCGATAGGTAACGTAATAGACGCGCGACCTGTCTTCGAACAGCGGCGTACGCGCCCGGGCCGGAAGCAAGGTCAGGTCCTTGACCTGCTTCTCGGGCAGCTTCGGGTCTTTGAGCAAGGCGACCGAGGCGGTCGCAAGCCAGCTGTCGTGGTAGGGATAGTCGTAGTTGGCGGGCACATCGGCACAGAATGCCGGCAGGTTGGCGAAGCAGCAGAGCGCCAGGGCCGATACGGCGAGCGGTTTCAACATCTTGATTTCGCCATCCGAAGGATCTCGTTCCATCGCGGTCGCGAACTCGCGCCCGCGATGCTCGATTGGCAAACCCTGCGGCGCGCCGAACGTTCCTGCGATGGCGTCGATGAGAGCGGGGCAAACGATCGACAGAGGAAAAAATGTGCGATCGCGAAATCGCACCGTCTCCAAATGTCGGCATTTTCCGCCACACTGGGAAATTGTCCGGCTCCAGCCTCATGGCCGCCATGTCGTCTGTCGGGATCTTTCTTTAGATTTGGCTGTTGTAGAGACATGGAACAGCAACCACCCACAATCCTGCTGGTCGAGGACGATTGCGATATTCGCGACGTGACCCATGCCTTGCTCGAAAGCCTGGGCTATGCCGTGATCGAAGCGTCGCATCCGGCCGCAGCCCTCGCCATCGTCGCCGGTGCGGCGCCGATCGACCTGATCTTCACCGACGTCCAGATGCCGGGGATGAACGGCTTTCAGCTGGCCGACGCGATCCGCCGAATTCGGCCGACCATACCCGTGGTCTACGCAACGGGCTATGCCGGCACGCTTGCGGGCAACGACAACCATCCGCATGGCCCGATCCTGTCCAAGCCCTATCGGATGGCGACCCTGCGCAGCGTGGTCGGCCAGTCGTTGAAGCGGCACTAGCCGCCGATCTCAATCGACAATGAACACCGTGGCACCTGTGGCCGTATAGATCATGTGTTCACCATCGTCGTCCGCGACATGGAAGCTCATGCCGGCCACGGTGTCGAAGCGCCGGCCGTCGCCCAGTTCGACGGTCAGCGCACCTTGTTGGACCAGCACGACATGCCCGCGCGGGCACCAGTGATCCGCCCGGTAATTCGCCGAGAACTCGACTTGTCGCAGGCGCAGACTGCCGGCCTCGACCATCCGGGCGCGGACGACTCCGGTTTCGCCGGGCGCTTCGGTCACCGGCACGGCCGACCAGTCCGTGGTAGCGAAGGGCACGTTCTCGATCTTCATGTCGTCACCGATCCCATGAGCATCAGAGGGCCGGCGTGCGGCCTTGGAGGATGTCGGCGAACATCGACGCATCGATGTTGCCGCCCGATAGAATGACGCCGGCCCGCTTGCCGGCATAGCGTTCCCGTTCGCCGATGAGCGCCGCCAGCGGTGCCGCCCCTGCGCCCTCCGCCAGGTTATGCGTATCGGTATAATAGATGCGGATCGCCTCGGCGATTGCCGCCTCGCTCACCCGAACGATCCGCGCGGCACCCGCCTGGATGATGGCCAGCGGTCCGGCCTGTGGATCGCGGCAGGCCATGCCATCGGCGAAGGTACGGGCGGTATTGGTCGGCACGGCATGGCCGGCCTCGAAGGACAGGGCGAAGGCAGGGGCCTGCTCCGCGACCACGCCGACGATCTCGGTATCGAGGCCCAGCAGGTCGCGCACGGTGATCAGGCCGCAGATGCCCGAGCCCATGCCGATCGGCACATAGACTACATCGAGGCCGCGGGCCGCCTGGAACAGCTCGTGCGCGTAGCTGGCGACGCCCCTCACGATATCCGCATGAAACGCCGGCACGAAATGATAGCCGCGGTCCTCTGCGATCCGCGCGGCCGTCGCGCGGCTCTCGTCGAAATCGGCACCGGCGACGATCAGTTCCGCGCCGAAGCCGACCATTGCGGCATTCTTCTCGACCGAATTGCCGACGGGGACGACGATCACGGCCGGGATCCCGTTGCGGGCGGCAGCCACGGCGACGGCTTGGCCATGGTTGCCGCGGGTGGCCGAGACCACGCCGCGCGGCAATGCACCCCGCTTGCGCAGCCCATCCAGATAGACCAGCACGCCGCGCGCCTTGAACGCGCCGGTCGGCGTGTGGTTCTCGTGCTTGACGACGACCTCGACCCCGGTCCGGTCCCGCAGCAGCGGCCAGGCATAGGCCGGCGTCGCCGGAACGAAGGTGCGGACCACGGCGGTGGCGTCGGCGAGATCTTCGAGCGAGAACAGCGGCATGGACATTCCTCATGAACGGATGAGTCCGAATACCGCATCCTGGCGTCGGGGCGCTTTCAGAAAACCGACCTAAACGACGAGGCTTCGCGCGCTTCGATGGACGGGGGTCGCGGTCCGGTGGCACGATGCGTGATGCCGCCGCCGATCGAAATGAGTGCCCCCAGCCGGACGCCGCAAGTCCGGATCCTGACGATCGGCGCCGATCGGGTCGAGTTGCTGCCGGCGGCGCCCTACGACGTCGCCTATACGCCGCAAACCCCGGTGATCGGCTTCGCCTTCGAAACGCAGACCGGCGCGCATGCCTTCGCCTCGGATCGGATGTCGCCGTTCCGGACCCGCCCCAACAGCCTCGCTTACGTCCCTGCCGGCTGCGAGGTCGCTTCGCGGTCACGCGCCGGCGGCGAATATCTGGCGATCCGCCACCTGTCGGGCGCGGACCCGCCGCGACGGTTCAACGATCACATCGATCCGGCCGCGGTCGCCGCCGCCTATGCCTTGCGCCGGCTGATCCTCATGGGCCAAGCCGCGGATCCGCTGGAAATCGAACGGGAACTCGCCCGACTGCACGAGGTCGTCTCGGGCATCCTCACCCGGCCAGGCTCCGGCGCCCGAGCGGCTGGATGGATCACGCCACGGCGGCTGCGACTGGTCGAGGATCTGGTCGAAGCCCGCCTCGACGGCAGCTTGCCCGTACACGAGATGGCGGCAAGCCTCGGCCTGTCGCCAGGGTTCTTCAACCGCGCCTTCAAGGCCGCGGTCGGCAAGACGCCCCATGACTACGTGATCGACCGGCGCGTCGCGCGCGCCCGCAAGCTGCTGGACACGTCCGCGGGGCTGGCGGAGATCGCGGCCGCCTGCGGCTTCGCCTCTCACGCGCACATGACGACCCAACTGCGCCGCCGGCTGGGCGTGCCGCCCCGCGCATTGCGGGCCGGATCGGATCAGAACATGTAGCCGACCGTGAAGCTGGCCTGATATTGCAGGCGCTCCTGGACCAGCGGGCTGTGGGCGGCACCGTCGAGCAGCCGCTGCGCCGAGCCGCCGCCTTCCAGCATCCAGTGGTCGGTGACCAGCCAGGTGACGCTCGACCCCAGGCCGGCGCTCTGCAAGCCCCCCGGCGCATCGTAGCGCGGCAGGCCGGAGCGCATGTGCTGGGTAGCACTGATGCCGAACTCGTGGCGGTTCGTGACATCGTCGGCCAGGGTCACCGTCGGCCCGACGAACACGAAGAACTTCTCAGTTCCCCAGACCGGCATGTAGGCCGAGACGTCGCCGATCCAACCGTTGTAGCCGCCGAGCGCCCGGCGCACGTCGGCACGCAGCACGACCGGAAACAGCACATATTCTGCAAACAGCTTCGGCACCGGCGCCATGCCGATGTCGCCCGTGCCGCGCAGACGGGTGGCACTATCGGCCTCGCGCCCGATGTCGACGCCCAGCGCCGCACCGACCCGATAGGTCTTGCCGCTGAACAGGTTCACACCGAGGCCTTCGCCGGTCGAGAAGAACGCCTCGTCCTTGTAGCGGACATCGATGTCGGGCCCCGGCTCGAAGCGGTACTTTCCGGCCCCCGGATAGAGCGGCAGCAGGGCGCCTGCGGCACCGACCTCGATTTGCCAATCGGGGATCTTGTCCGCGAACATCGCGCGCAACGGCACGCCGGCCGAATATTGCCACTCCGCCATGGGAGACGGGGTCTGCGCCACGGCGCGAGGGGCACCGGCCGCCATGGCCAGAAGCGTGAAGACCACGGCAAATCCCCATCGAGCAAACTGCGTCATTCTGGTGCTGCACTCCACATCCGAGTCTCGATCGTCGAGGACTGGTTATTTGAGATGATCCATTCAACGGCGTGGCGGCCCGATCATTCCCTGGAATCTCCTTCGAGGAGCGGAAGTTTTTGCCGGCACCGTCAAGGGACTTCGCCTCGGCCGAAAAATCCGGATACTCAGGATCCGATCGCGCGAGCGGGTAGCGATCGCGGGAGGAGCAAGGCATGAACCAAGGACAGAAGATCGCCATCGTCACGGGTGCCGGCAGCGGCATCGGCCGCAGCAGCGCGCTGGCGCTGCTGGGCGAAGGATATGCGGTGGCGCTGGCCGGACGCCGCCGCGAACAGCTCGAAGAAACCGCGAAGCTGGCCGGCGATGCTGGCGCCCAGGCGCTGGTCGTGCCGACCGACGTGGGCGACCCGGCCTCGGTTGAAGCCCTGTTCGCCGCCACCAGAGAGCGCTTCGGCCGATTGGACCTGCTGTTCAACAATGCCGGCGTCAACGTACCGGACGTGGCGTTCGAGGATCTGACCGCCGCGCAATGGAACAATGTCGTGACGATCAACCTGACCGGTTCGTTCCTGTGCGCCCAGGCGGCGTTCCGCGCGATGAAGGACCAGGCGCCGCGCGGCGGCCGCATCATCAACAACGGCTCGATCTCGGCCCATGCACCACGACCGAACTCGGCGCCCTATACCGCGACCAAGCACGCCATCACCGGCCTGACCAAATCGCTGTCGCTCGACGGCCGCAAATACGACATCGCCTGCGGCCAGGTCGACGTCGGCAATGCCGCGACCGACATGGGCGGGCGGATGGCCAAGGGCGTTCCCCAGGCCAACGGCACGGTGGCCGTCGAGGCCGTCATGGACGTGGGCGAGGTGGCGCGCGCGGTCGTCTACATGGCGAGCCTGCCACCCGAGGCGAACGTGCAGTTCTTGACCGTCATGGCGACCAAGATGCCGTTCGTCGGGCGCGGCTGAGCCTACCGCTTCTTCAGCGCCGCCTGTCTCAAGGCCTCGGCCATGGCGCCGCCGCCGACGGGCGGCGCCGGGGGCGGCTTGTGCGGGACCGCCTGCTGCGGGCGCGGGCGGTCCGGGCGTACCGTCGACCTGGGCGACTCCGCACGGGGCGACTCCGTCCGCGGGCCTCGCGGTGCCGCGGCTTCGTCGAGCCGCATGGTCAGCGCGATGCGTTTGCGCGCCGGATCGACCTCGACCACCTTGACCTTGACGATGTCGCCGGGCTTGGCGATCGCGCGCGGATCTTTGACGAAGCTGTTGGCCATGGCCGAGATATGGACCAGTCCGTCCTGATGCACGCCGATGTCGACGAAAGCGCCGAACGCCGCGACATTGGTCACGACCCCTTCGAGCAGCATGCCCGGCTTCAGATCCTTCATCTCGTGCACGTCGTCGCGGAAGCTCGCGGTCTTGAATGCCGGGCGCGGGTCGCGGCCGGGCTTTTCCAGCTCGGCCAGAATGTCGGTCACAGTCGGCAGCCCGAACTGCGCGTCGGTGAAATCCTCGGCCTTCAGCCCCCGCAGTATCGGCGCGTTGCCGATCAGCGTCTTGATGTCGGTCCTGGCGGATCCGAGGATCCGGCGCACGACCGGATAGGCCTCGGGATGCACGCCCGAGGCATCGAGCGGATCGGCGCCGCCGGCAACGCGCAGGAAGCCAGCCGACAGCTCGAACGCCTTGGGCCCCAGTCGCGGCACCTGCTTCAACGCGATGCGGTTCGCGAACCGGCCATGGGCCTCGCGATGGGCGACGATGTTTTGCGCCAGCCCCTCGCCGACGCCGGACACCCGCGCCAGCAGCGGGGCCGAGGCGGTGTTGACGTCGACGCCGACCGCATTCACGCAATCCTCGACCACCGCATCGAGCGAGCGCGACAGCTTGAATTCGCTCAGGTCGTGCTGGTACTGGCCGACGCCGATCGATTTCGGATCGATCTTGACCAGTTCGGCCAGCGGATCCTGCAGGCGCCGTGCGATCGAGACCGCGCCGCGCAGGGTCACGTCCAGTTCCGGCAGCTCTGCCGAAGCGTAGGCCGACGCCGAATAGACCGAGGCGCCGGCCTCGGATACGACGATCTTGGTCAGCGGCAGGTCCGGATGGCGCTGGATCAGCTCGGCCGCCAGCTTGTCGGTCTCGCGCGACGCAGTGCCGTTGCCGATCGCGATCAGCTCGACCTTATGCTCGCGACACAGCCGGCCCAGGATGCCGAGCGCCTCGTCCCAGCGCTTCTGCGGCTCGTGCGGGAAGATCGCCGTGGTCGCGACCACCTTTCCGGTGCCGTCGACGACCGCAACCTTGACCCCGGTGCGAAAGCCCGGATCGAGCCCCAGCGTCGGCCGCGTGCCGGCGGGTGCGGCCAGCAGCAGGTCGCGCAGGTTGCCGGCGAAAACGCGGACCGCCTCCTCCTCCGCCGCCTGAAACAGGCGCGTCCGCAAGTCGATCTGCAGATGGATCAGGATTTTGGTGCGCCAGGCCCAGCGGGCCGTTTCCAGCAGCCAGCGATCGCCCGGCCGGCCCTGATCCGCGATGGCGAAATGATGGGCGATGCGGCGTTCGTAGAAGCCCGGCTCGCCCGGCTTCACCGCCGCCGCGTCGACCACTTCGGGCAGGAATTGCAGGTCGAGGAATTCCTCCTTCTCGCCCCGGAACAGCGCCAGGATCCGGTGCGACGGCAGCTTGCCGTAGCGTTCGGCATAATCGAAATAATCCGAGAATTTGGCGCCGGCCGCCTCCTTGCCCGCGCGGACCTTGGCGGCGAGCTGGCCGCGCGCCCAGACTTCCTCGCGCAAAGATCCGATCAGTTCGGCATTCTCGGCGAAGCGCTCGACCAGGATGGATTTGGCGCCGTCGAGCGCCGCATCGATGTCCGCCACCTCCTTGGCCGGATCGACGAACGGCTCGGCCGCCATGCGCGGCTCCTGCTCCGGTCGCGCCATCAGCATGTCGGCCAAGGGTTCCAGCCCGGCCTCGCGGGCGATCTGCGCCTTGGTCCGCCGCTTCGGCTTGTAGGGCAGATAGATGTCTTCCAGCCGCGCCTTGCTGTCGGCCGCCAGGATCTGGGCATGCAGCGCGTCGTCGAGTTTGCCCTGCTCGCGGATGCTGGCGACGATTGCCGAGCGACGCTCCTCCAACTCCCGCAGGTAGCCCAGCCGTTCTTCGAGCAGGCGCAATTGCGCGTCATCGAGCGCGCCGGTCGCTTCCTTGCGATAACGCGCGACGAACGGCACCGTGGCCCCCCCGTCCAACAGATCGATCGTGGCGGTGACCTGGCGTTCCTGGACGCCGAGTTCCTCGGCGATGCGGAGAGAGATGGGCTTCATGGGGACTTTCGACCTGGACGCGGGCGGGATTTGTAGCGGCCCGCGGGGGCTGCGGTCAAAGGCAGCGTGCGGGCGGCAGCATCCATTTCCTGCTATAGGAAGGATTGCGTCTCATCGAGGTTGCTGCCCATGAAAGCCAGGTTCCTGTTGCCGATGCTCGCGGCGCTGTCGATCGCCGGTGTCGCCCGCGCGGAGATCGTCCCCTGCCCGGATAAGCTCGCAGTCGAGCAACGCGTGACCGCCCTACCGCAAAACTGGGGCAGCTTCGACAGCGAGCCGGTCCATGGTCTGGCGGGCGTCAGCCTGTCCGAGGGCAACCCATCGGAGTTGGCGACTCTGGTGCCGACGACCGATCGCAGGCAGGGCAAGGTCGCGGTCACGACCTGGACCTTTATCCCATCCAAGGAGGGTTACTGGTTGTCCTGCCTCTATGCCGGCACCAGCATGGCCGTGACCCGCAAGCTGCCGGACGGGGTCAAATCCTGTCGGGTCGAAAGCGACGCCCAGGTGAGCCCGCCGTTGCCGACCAAGATCGACTGCCGCTGAGGCGTGCGACCGCCCATGGCCGGGACGAGCCGGGCCCATGGGACGGAATGCTGGAATATTCGTCAGAAGGCGAACTGGCCGCGCAGCGCGATCGCGTCGAACTTGGCACCGATCGGCGTGCCGAGCGCCAGCGATCCCGAGGTCGCCTGGGCCTTGCTGATGTGGCCGTGCAGATAGTCGAGCATGAAGCGGATGTTCGAGTTCGGATACCAGTTCACGCCCGCGGTATAGACCCGCTGGAAGCCACCGGCGATACCGCCGGTCGAGGCCGTCGTCTTGCCCGACTGGAAGTCGTCGTTGAGGTCGACATAGGAATAGCGCGCGGCCAGCTCCAGGGCGCCGAGGCCGCTGATCCCATCCTCGGTGAAGGCCAGCGGATGGTCGGGGACGATGCCGCCGTAGGCCGCGGTGCCGGCGTTGTATTTGCGATGCTCGCCGGTGACGGTCCAGCTCGCCTCGGCATAGGCACCGTCGAAGTCCAGGCCCGGTTGCGTGTCGCGATCGACCTGATAGTGGAAATATTCGCCCTGCAGGAACAGGCTGCGGTAACCGCCGGCCAACTCCGCCTCGTAGGCCGTGGCGCCGCTGACGTTGTTGATGGCGCCGGACGTGAGGATGCTGGTCGGATCCACGCGCAGTTCCGGCCGGTCGCTGAACGTGATCGAGCGGAAGCCGCCAGCATGGGGCGGATTGAGCAGGCTTTCGACGTCGCCGCCGATATGCAGGGAATAGTCGGCACCCTGCAGCGCCTGGAAGGCGGCGCGCCCCGCGACGCCCGTCTGGCTGGCGCTGCCGCCGAGCGAGCCGATATTGTGCTGGGCGCCGGAGGTCGGGCCGCTGACATAGGCGCCGAACCAAAGGCGATCGTCGTTCCAATGGGCACCGAACGAGGAGCGGAAGTCGCCGGCCGCGATCAGGTTCGCGATATTGACCGAGGCGGCACGCTCCAGGAACATGATGTCGTTGGAGCTGGTTGCCTCGTCGAGCGTGATCGGCAGGTCGAGATAGCCGCCCTCGATCGTCGTGCCCTTGAAGCCGTTGTATTGGATGTAGGCGTTCTGCAGGCCGGAGGTCGGTGCCCCACTGTTGGTGTTGGTCAGCGTGTCGGACGAGCCGCCGAAATCGTAGATCAGGCCGTAGGCCCAATCGCCGTCGAATTTCCCGACCACGCCCAGGCGCGCGCGCCGCGCATTGACGCCGCTGCTGAGGTCGCGGACCGCGTTGCCCTTGCCGGGCTGGTAATTCAGATAGTCGCCCGCGTCGAACTGCACGCGACCGGTCAATTGGATCGTGTTGCGACCGTCGGCGCTCGACAGGCCGAAGCGATGGGCCGCGGTCTCGGTGACCTTGGGCGCGTCGGCGGCCGGTGCGGCGGCGGCAGCCTTTTGCGCCACCGCCTGGGTCTGCGCTTGCGCCGCGGCAGTCGCCTGACTCTGGGCCTGAGTCTGGGTGACCTGGCTCTGCAGGGTCTGCAGTTGCTGCTGCAGCAGCTGGATCTGCTGCTGCAGCGCATTCAGCTGCGCCGTCGTCGGTGCCGTCTGGGCCTGGACAGCAGGCGCAAAAGCGAGGAGGCCGGACAGAGCGACCCCGCCGGCAAGTCTGGTGTGGATTTTCATTTTGACCCCCGAGGATTGGAGCGACGAACGGAGATCTCCAAGACTGGAGATCGTCGTCGCACAGACGGGCCGGAGACTACCCAGAGGCAGACGTCACTTTTGTGACGGATTATCAAAACAACTACTGATTTCATTTGACGAGAATAGGGGTATTACCTGAATCTATTCTCAAAAATCGATAGATTTCATAACATAGTCACACGATAAACGGGCATGCCGAAGAAAACCAGCGGACACTCCGGAATATTTTCGATAGAAAATTGCCGATCGACAATGCTCGCAGGGGCCGGACCGCCCAAGGGGTGATGCGACAGCGTGCGCCATGGTCAGGGTAAAGCATCAGGCGAGCCGGGCGCCGCGACGGCGAGATCGGGCAAATCGACGACGGGCGCGTGCGCAGGCCGGATCCATTTTGGCGGCGACATTATTTTCTCGTGCAAATAATCCCACCGCTCGCCGCCATCCACGGCCCAGGGCGCCATGCCCGGTAAGAGCGCCAGCCATGCCGGAGAGGGCCGGCGTCAGTCCTCCTGGTCCAGCTCTGGATAGTGGCGGAACACGCCCGACGTATTGAACGCGAGGCGCCGGTCGGACGTCAGATAGCGCGCGATGTTGGGGCGGATCCGGACCGCCTCGCGCAGCGCAGTCAGGGCCGGGTAGCGCTTGGCCGCGCTCTTCATGGCGCGCGGGAACGCGTAATGCAGCCCCTCCATCAGTTGGAACAGCGAAAGGTCGACGTAGCTCGGCGCATCGCCGACGGCCTGCTTGTCACCATGGGGATTCTGCTGCAGCACCCGCTCGAAATAGCCCAGGAACTTCGGGATCCGCTGCTCGATGAAGGCGGACGAGCGCTGCTTGGCCGCCTCCTTCTGGTCTTCGTAATAGAGGTCGGTCGACAGCGGATGATGGGTATCATGCACTTCGGCCAGCATGTCGGCGATGGTCAGCTGCAGGCCGTTCGCGACGAAGCGCAGGCCCTCGTCCCTGGGCGCCAGCCCCAGCTTCGGACCCAGATACATCAGGATGTTGGCAACATGCGGCACGATCAGGCCACCGTCTTTCAGGAAAGGCGGCGCAAAGGGGATGTGCGGCTCGTTCTCGCTGCCCATGAGCGCCAGCATCGCCTTCGTCCCCTGCCCCGGGCCGTCGCTCCCGCGCGCGATGTCGACATAGTCGGCACTCGACTCCTCCAGCGCCAGCCGGACGAATTCGCCACGCCCCTGCAGCCCATCCCAGTAGTAGAGTTCGTAAGGCATCGGAGCCTCCTTCGATTCGGTTGCGAAAACAAAGGTGCGAGGGCCGAGCGAGGTTCCCTCAGCGGCCGGTATAGACCGCCGGACGACGCGCCGCCCATGCCGCGAGACCTTCGCCCAGGTCATGGCTCGGCACCAGGCGCGCGAACTGCTCGGCCTCGACGATCAGACCCTCGCCGATGCTCATGTTCAAGCCGCGCGTGACCGCCGCGAGCACGCTGCCAACGGCCAACGGCGAATGGCGCAGAATGCGGTATGCCAGCGCCCGGGCCGCCTGCAACAGCTCTTCATGGGGCACGACCGCATTGACCAGCCCGATCTCGAGTGCGCGTGCCGGCGGGAACGGGTCACCGGTCAGCAGCAGCTCCATTGCGCGCTTGCGTCCAGCGAGGCGCGGCAGGCGCTGGGTGCCGCCGAAGGTCGGCGGCATGCCAAGCGCGATCTCGGGCTTGGCGAACGATGCCCGGTCGCTGGCGATGGCGAGCGCAGCCGCCTCGGTAATCTCGCACCCGCCGCCGAAAGCGATCCCGTTGACCGCAACGATGATCGGCTTCGCGAACGCCTCGATCCGCGCGGTCATCGCCTGGCCGCGCCTGACGAAATCGCGGAGCGCCGTGGGGGTGCCCTGGCGGACGCTGCCGGAGAACTGGGTGATGTCGGCCCCGGCCGAGAAGGCGCGCTCGCCGGCGCCGGTCAGGATGACGGCACCGACCGCATGGTCGGTCTCGATCGCATCCAGCAATGTCATCAATCGGTCGATCAACTCGTAGCTGAGCGCATTGAGCTTGTCCGGCCGATTGAGCGTCAACAGCGCGATGCGGTCGGAGATTTCCAGTTGCACGATATCGGACATGGTCGAAGCCTCCACAGAATGACGAGCGGACGCTAGATCGATCATCCGATCATGTATACTCACTGCACGGTATACTTGAGGCCATGACGAGCATGTCCAACCCGACCCGCGAACGCCTGATCGCCGCCGCCATCGAGCTGTTCTACGACGAGGGCATCCGCGCGGTGAGCGTCGATGCGGTGGCCGAGCGCGCCGGCGTGACCAAGCGCACACTCTATTACCACTTCAAGAGCAAGGACGAGCTGGCCGCCGCCTATCTGGCCGCGCGCGACCAGCCGAATCTCGCCACGTTTCAGCGCTGGTTCGCCAAGACGGAAGGCAGTCTGCCGGACAAGATCCAGGGCCTGTTCCACGGCCTTGCCCGCGCCGCGCGGCGGCCGGGCTGGAAGGGCTGCGGCTTCCTGCGCACCTCGGTCGAACTGGTCAACCTGCCGGGGCATCCGGCGATGAAGATCGGCGCCGCCCACAAGAAGAACGTCGAGGCATGGCTGGGCGAAACCTTCGCGGCGGCCGGTATCGTCGAGGGAGTGCCGCTGGCGCGCCAGATCATCCTGCTATTGGACGGCGCCTTCTCCGTCGTGCTGCTGAACCGCGATCCCAGCTATATGGACGCGGCCGGCGACGCGGCCTTCACACTGGTCTCCGCAGCACTGCCCCAGGATCGCCGGTGACCGAGAATCACACGAGGGTCAAAGCCGGGTCAGGATTAAAGGTGGCTATGCCGGAGCGTCGTGAATGTGGCGCTTCTGCCGTCAAGTGACCGACGTCGGCGGCGCTCATAACCAGCCTTTCGCACGGAAACAAAGCGGTGTTCGGAGTTGCAGTGTGTATTCCTGTTTATGCTCGCGGGCCGAGACGGTCAGGCGCTCGACAGTAACCATGCCCCCGGAGACGCAGGGATGCTGAGGAGTCAGGAGTTGATGAAGGTGGCGGTGACCGGCCCAGGCGACGATCGATGCTTCTATGGCTACCGCCTGCGAGCCTGCGGATTGCTCGATTTCTTCCCCGCTTGGCCCGATCCCGCCGGAGTGCCGGATTTGCACTTGGTGGAAAGAGTGGTTCCCCTGGAACTCGAAAGCCCGCTCTGGTCGCGTCCGCGCCTCTCGGTCGGTACGGACGGCACGGTTCTCCTGCTGCTGGAAGGGATCGGCCGCTTCCTGGTTCGGCCGGACGGTGAGATCCGATTGGAGCGAAGTGAAGAGGGGTGCCGGGCCGATGTCGAAGCGGCACTGGTCAGCGTCGTCGCTGGCGCGGTGCTGCATCAGCGCGCATCCCTCCCGCTCCATGCCAGTTGCGTTCTGATCGACGGTCGCGCCGTGGCGATAACGGCGCCGTCCGGCACCGGCAAATCGACGCTCGCAGCGGCCCTGGTGTCGGCCGGACATCGGCTTCTGACCGACGATATCTGCGTTATACGCTTTGCTGAGGACGGCACGGCCATGGCCGTGCCGGGTGCCCCGCGGCTGCGGCTTTACGACGATTCGGCAAATGCGGTCGGACAAGGCTCGAAGACCCTGCCGATCGCCGGCACGGTCCGCGACAAGCGCGGCTGGGACAGGCCTCTCACGGATCACGCGCCGCTGCCCCTCGCCGCGATCCTTCGGCTGGAGCGCGCTGCGACGGCGGGCCTGGAGCGCCTGACCGGCGTGTCCGCCATCAATCCGATGCAGGATATCATCTACCGCGCGCCGCTGGGCCTGCGGCTCGGCCGGGGGCGGGAGCTTTTCCGCGGGTTGACCCGCCTGGCGGATAAAGTGCCGATCTATCGCCTGACCCGCCCCGAAGGACTCGATTCTCTCGCCGAACTGGTTCAGCTTATCGGCACCGTCGTCCGCCCGACCTAAGCGGACGCCCTCGGGCAAAGAATATTTGAGGAATGACTTGTGTTAAGGACGGCATCTTTCTAGTTTTGCGGGTATGAATACCCGATAAAGGAGTGGCTCTTATGGCTAATCTACCTGAAGAGAACGCTGATACCTCCGACGCCGCGAGCCGTCACCAGCCCCGCCTGGAATGGTCCGAGCCGCGTTTGCAAAAGCTGCGCGGTCGCGAAGCGCTTGGGGGCGATGCCGGCAGCAACGACGGGAATGTCGCCACTTTGTCTTAGGACCCGGCCTCCTGAGACTGCGGCTTTCCTGAAGCCGATCGATAGCGCGTAAGTGAGGGAAGCGCCTTGGCCCTGTTGTTGGATAGCGTCGTTTCGCGTATCGCCGATGGCACGCTCATTGAGGAAACGGTGGACGACGAAGTCGTCATGTTGCGCATCCAGGATGGGCTTTGTTTCGGGTTGAACCGGATCGGTTCGGTCGTCTGGCGGCATTTGAAGCACGAGACTTCGATCGGCAATCTCTGCGATGCCCTACTGCGCGAATATGAAATAGATCGGATGACATGCGAGCACCAGGTCCTGGCGCTTATCGGCGAGTTGGAGTCGGAACGCCTGGTCATCGTCAGCCGGCTTTAGCCCGGCCGACGTAGATGACCGCCATCGCCGGCCTTTGGCGCTGGAACGAGCGGCCGCCGGCGGAAGAGTGCGGCCGCATGCTTTCGGCGCTGTCGCTGTATGGCCCAGACGGTCGATCCCATCGTCAGGCCGGGCCGATCGCGCTGGGGCGCACGATGATGCGGCTGCTGCCCGAAGACGTCTTCGATCGGCAGCCTTTGCTCGGCAATGCCGGGCAACTGATGCTGGTCGCCGATCTGCGTCTCGACAATCGCGATGACTTGACGGCGGCGCTCGGTATCGCGCCGGAACAGGCGCGCGTGGCGGCAGATTCGGAGATCCTGCTACGCGCGCTCGAGCGCTGGAACATCGATGCCGTGGAGCGGCTCGTCGGTGACTTCGCCTTTGCGCTGTGGAGCGCGACGGAGCAGCGATTGCTGCTGGTCCGCGACCCGATCGGCCAGCGACCCTTGTTCTATCACCGCAATCCGCATTTCCTGGCCTTCGCTAGCATGGCCAAGGGCCTCCATGCTCTGCCGGAAATCCCCTACGAGGCCGACGAGGAGCGGGTCATCGAGGAACTGGCGCTGATGCCGGACGTCGGCAGCCGGACCTTCTTCAAGGGCATCGAGCGGGTCGAGCCCGGCCATGTCGTGACGGTGACGCGCGGTCGCGTGGAAAACCGTCGATACTGGCAACCGGCACCCCGCCGCTTGTCGCTGCGTCGCCCCGAGGAATATCACGAGGCGCTGCGCGAGGGGTTCGATCGCGCCGTCGCCTGCCGTCTGCGCGGGACGGGCGATGTCGGTGCCCATCTTAGCGGCGGTCTCGACAGTTCTTCCGTTACCGCGACGGCCGCGCGGCTGCTGGCATCGACCGATCGACGGGTTGTCGCCTTCACGGCCGTGCCGCGGGAAGGCTATGTCGGTGCGGATCCGCGCGGCCGCTTTGGCAATGAGGCCGCGCACGCCGCCGCAACCGCGGCGCTCTATCCGAATGTCGACCATGTGGTGGTGCCGACGCCGCCGGTCTCCCTGCTGGAGGGAATGGACCGCCATTTCATGCTCTACGAGCGACCGTCCTTCGATTTGCCCAACCATCGCTGGGGCAGCGCCGTCTACGACAAGGCGCGGGAGCGCCGCCTATCCGTATTGCTGACCGGCAACATGGGAAACATGACGATCAGCTATGATGGCATGCATCTGCTGCCCGAGCTGTTGCGAAGCGGGCGCTGGCTTCGCCTGTGGCGCGAATGCGTGGCGCTGCATCGTGCGGGCAGGCGGCGTTGGAGCGGGATGGCGGCGCAGCTCATTGGACCCTTCATGCCGGCGCCCTTGTGGCATCTCATGATGCGCGGCCGCCGGTTCGGCGGAGAGGGCCTCGGCAGCTATTCCGCATTGCTGCCGGAAATCGCGCGGGATCCCGCGCTGGCTGCCAAGGCACGGGAACGTCAGCTGGATTTCAGTTATAGGCCGAGGGACAAGTCGGCGGCCAGCCGTCTCTGGGTGCTCGGGCGTGGCGATCTCGGCAGTTCCCGCAAGGGAACGCTCGCCGGCTGGCGTCTGGACTGCCGCGACCCGACGGCCGATGTCCGATTGATCGAACTATGCCTGTCCATTCCGACGGAACAGTTTCTGCGCGATGGCGTGCCGGCAGCCTTGCTGCGCGGGGCCTTTGCCGATCGGCTCCCGCCCATGGTGCTCGACGAGCGGCGCAAAGGCCGTCAAGGCGCGGATTGGCACGAAGGCTTGGACCTGGCGCGCGCCGGCCTGTCCGACGAGCTTCGTCGACAGAAGACATGCGAGGCCGCGCGCCGGGTGGTTGATTTGCCCCGATTGGAAGCCGCAGTGAACGGCGACTGGCCGAAAGAGGGATGGCATCGACTGGAAGCCGAAGGAGCTTATCGCTATTTGCTGCTACGCGGCGTCTCAGCCGGCTTTTTCCTGCGCCGGGTCGCCGGCGGCAACAGCTGAAGCATGCTGCCAGGGTCGCGGTTGCGACAGGGATAGATCCTCGCCATCCAGCCGGCGGATCTGGGTTGGCGCCGCCGGCAGGTGAAGCCGCCCGATCCGGTTGAAGGACCGATCGAGGAATGTGACGAAGCCTGGGATCAGCAGGCGATGCGGTCGTTCGTCGAACAGTGAACTGCCAACCGCGATCTCGTCCGGACTAACGGCGAGACCGCGGGTCATGAGCTCGTCGATCGGCACCGGATCGCCGTCGTGATGGATCAGCCGGCCTGATTGCGAGTCGCAACACAAAAGGCGACCGCCCTCCAGCTCCACGATATCGTGGCAGCCGTAGCCGTCGAGCGGGAGGCGACGATCGATCCGAAAAGCCCGGTCGAGGACGAGAATCTCGCTCCGCTCGCCGGTCCCCTTGGGCCCTCCTTTGTGCAGCATCAGGAAAATCGTCCGGCCGCGTCCGAGCAGCGAGTTCATGTGGACATAGCCTTGGGTCCACTGCTTGAAGGCTGCCGGCGGCAAGGGACGATGCCGTGCGGCCAGCTGCCAGTCTTCATCGAATTCCAGGATGGCCTGATTGTAAGTGTCCACGACGAAGAAGGCGCCATCGAAGAAATCAACCTGGTGGCATCCGTTGTCGAGCCCCTCGACGAGCGGCAGCGGCTCGATCAAGGTCTCGTCCGCGAGGCGGTAGCGGACGATCCGGCCGACTCGTTTCTCGGCGTCCGTCGCGGCCTCGAAGCAATAGATCTCCTGGCCACGGACGGTGACACCAAAATACTGGCCCTCGGCCACCCGTTTCCAACGCGCCTCATTGACTAAGAACAGGCCACTGCGTGAAGCCACGATGTACCGCAGCGGCCGGCTCATGCAGGCGGATCTTCGACATGGGGCACCGCGTCGAACGCGATGCAGATGCGAGCCTCTGGCCGGCCGCTTGGCCATGTCCGATGGGCGAAATGCGACGGGAAAAGCAGCAACAAACCGGGCTCCGGGCGCAGTTCCCAGCGCGGCCAGGCCAACGTGTCCGCGTCCTCGCAAAGCGGGAGTGGGCCGAACCCGATCGCGCCGGCGAGAGGGTCGACGGTTTCGGGCGCTGGCACGGCGACGTAATAGACGCCGCTGACAAGGCCACTCGGATGGATGTGCCAGTCTTCGTGCCCGCTATCCCCGCAGAGGAGCGCCCAGCTATCGAGTTGAAGGCGTCGCGCTGGCGCACCCGCGGTGAAGGCAGAATGATCGGCGAGATACTGCGCTATCTGGGTGCGGACCAGGTCCAGCAAATGGTGTACGGCCGGTCCGCCGACATCGTGAAGGTCGCTGATGCGCTTACCCGCACCGCGCGTTGCATTGACACTGGGAAGGGCGTCGGCATCCTTGTGTCCGAGCAGCTCGGCGGCCAGAGCCGCGTCCAGCCCCGGCTCCTTCACGAGCCGGATGGCGGAGAAGTGGGCGTCCCGCCCAGCCAGCCCGACGACCTCGGCCGTTCTGCCCAGCACCGCTGCAGCGACGCCCCGGACCGCCAGAATCGAAGCGGCATAGCGGCCGCTGCGGGCTTGCAGGCTATCGCACAGGGACATCAGTCGTTCTTCTGCGCCGCGCGCCAGCAAAATCCGGGCAACGATTTGGAGTGACCGATAGTCGGAGGGGCGGAGATCGAGCGCCGACAGGCCCGTCTCCAGAGCTTCGTCATCTTTACCTGCCCGACGGAGCGCCCGGGCCAACTCGCCGGCCGCTTCTGGAATGTTCGCGCAAGTCGCAATGCGCAAAGGAAGAATCGCCACGTCCAAGGCGTCGACCAATGCCGCCGCGCGGCCAAAATGGAAATTCAGTTCCGGATCGGTTCCGCCGGCCTCGATCTCGGGTGCCAGCAGAACCACGATCTCCGCCATCCGGTCGCTATGGAACAGGGCATCTGCCAATCGCAGCTTCAGATCGAGCCGCTCGGGCATGCGCGCGACCGCCGTCTCCAAGGTGCGCAGCGCCCGGGCAACCGTCAACAGGCCGCCCGGCGCCGGATCGTCCCACTCGATCGCGGCAGGCTGCGTCATGGGCCTCGGTCGGGACGGGGAAACTGCGCCAGTCGGGGGAAGCGTCCGACGGGGCCGCCGATGACGATGGCGTCGCCATCGGTCACCCAGGCATGGGCCGCCAAGGCGCCGCCGACATCATGGGAGACGCCGAAATTCAGCACCGTCTCCACCCCGCGCCGCCGCAGCATGTATTGTACCGCGAGTGCCTGCTGCAGGCAGGCAGCACGGAAGAAAGTATGGCGGGCCGCCACGGTGACGACGCCCGCGATCCTGCGAATCGGGGCGACGCGTTGTTCGGGCGGCAAGGGCGCGCGGCGTGTCGGGGTCGCCGAAAAAGCCGCGACCCAGCGAAATGGCAGCACCAGCGTGCCGAGGCGCGCGGCGGCTAGGCAGAAAAACGCCTCGACCATCAGGGCGGCCTCTGCCGCGGAATGGCAAGCCAGCCACCTGCGACCCGTCCAAAATACCGCCGAACGCGCCAAAGAAAGAAGCCTTCCCATTGCAAAGAACGGACATGAGCATGCGCGCGATACAAGGCGAGGGCAACGGAAAGTCCGAGACAAGTAATTTTACTTCAGCGTGTCGGAGTACGTGAAAAGAAGTTTCTCAACTGCCGAGGCTTGCATTGCGCTGTCCAGCCCGTCCCACCCGAAACCCTGTCCAGGCCTGGACCCTACCGGTGCCGCGTCAGGTCGTGGCGGATATGGCGGGCGAATTCCCGGGCGGCGGCCCCCGCACCGTGGGGCGGCAAGTGCAGGTTGATCGCGAAGCTGGGCAAAGGCGGCAGGCCGCTTTCGGGACCGAGGATGGCCAGATCGGGGGAAACCGTCGCGGCGAGCCAGGCGGTGACGGCCAGATCGGCCTCGACCGTGGCGCGCGTCGCCTCGATCGTGCCGCTCTCGAACACGGTTCGCCAGGCAAAGCCGCGATCGCGCAGCGACGCCAGGATGACCGGCCGGAACGCGCAGGTCTCGCTGACCATCGACAGGGGCAGCGGCCGTTTGAGATGCGCGGCACCACCGCGTGCGCCGACCCAGACCAGTCGCTCGATCGCCAGGCATTCCCCGGCGGACGGCCCCACCGGTTCCTCGATGACAGCCAGATCGATCTCGCCGGCCGCGAGCAGGCCGATCAATTCGGGGGACGAGGCGCAGACGAGCGAGATCTCGACCTGCGGACAGGCTTCGGCATAGGCCTTCAGCACCGGGGCCAGCCAGGTGCCGACCAGATCGTAGGGCACGCCCAGCCGGACCCGCCCGCTGACAGCGTCCTTGGTCATGTCGCCCCAGATCTCGTCGTTCAGGCTCAACAGCCGCTTCGCCTTGCCGAACAGACGCTCGCCCGGCGGCGTCAACCGCAGGCCGCGCCGATCGCGCTCGAACAGGTCGCAGCCGAAGATCTCCTCCAGCCGCCGGATCTGCTGGCTGACGGCGCCCTGGGTCAGGTTGAGCGCGTTGGCCGCCGCCGTCATGCTGGCATTGTCCGCCGCGGTGACGAAGGTGCGGACCAGGGTGGTGTCGAGATTGCGCATCATGCTGACATCATGATTACTAATGCTGAACGTGGCAAACATTGCATTTCATGATGCAAGACGGCCCGATACCCTTTCTCCTTCGATAGGAGAAGCCCCGATGACCGAAACGATTTTTCCGCTGATCCTGTTCGCCCTAGGAGCGTGTCCCCGTATTAGCGATGGGCGGCTTATTGGCTGGTTGACGTGGTCCTTTGGCCGTTTGATCCCACTGGACTTGGGGCTTTCGCCGTGATTCGATTTGGTCATGAGCAAGAGCTTCCGCGAGTGGAATGTTGATCAGGTCTGGCTTCTGCCGCCGTCGATCAACGACTTCTTGCCGGCGGACCATGTTGCGCATTTCGTGCGCGATACGGTGCGGACGGCGTTGGATCTTGGACTGATCTATCGGTCCTACCGCTCGGAGCGGGGCCAGCCGCCGTTTCATCCGGCGATGATGGTGGCCTTGCTGCTCTATGCCTACAGCCAGGGCCTCTACGCCTCGCGGCGGATCGCCAAGGCGTGTGAAGAGCGGGTCGACTTCATGGCGGTGACC
>NZ_DASZBY010000053.1:0-93859 GCF_035943795.1 Aliidongia sp.
GCGCCAGCAAATCTTCAAATCGCATCCTGCGTATGCCTTCGTTGAGCCGTGCCCGGTCCATGCGCGCCCCCCAATCAGGCACAACATAAAACCGGTCACTTCACGAGCTACGTACGCCGGACACTTCACGAGCTAGCCACATCCGCCTTCGACGAGGTCGCCTACCACTACGAGGTGGCATACACTGGCTGACGATCGAACAGCTCAGGGGAGGAAAAATGGCAAAAGGATATTGGGTCGTGCGGGTCGATATCACGGATCCCGAAGCCTACAAGAAATACGTCGCGGCGAATGGGCCGGCATTTGCCAAGTTCGACGCGAAGTTCCTGGTGCGCGCCGGCCGCTCCGAGACGCTGGAGGGCACGAGCCGGGACCGGAACGTCGTGATCGAATTCCCGTCCTACGAGACCGCACTCGCGTGCTGGCGCTCGCCGGAATATCAGGAGGTCATGAAGTTGCGGACCTCCGCCTCGACCGCCGACCTGCTGGTGATCGAAGGCTACGAGGGCTGAACCTGCGCCGAGGCGCCCCGACCGGGCACCTCGGTCGCCGGCTTCACGGCGCCTTGTTGGAACGGTCGCCGGCCAGGGCCAGGCGGGCGACGGTCGACATCCAGCCGGCCGCGGCCGGCAGGATCGCGTCGTTGAAGTCGTAGTTGGCGTTGTGCAATTCGCCTTCTTTGGCCACATGGCCGTTGCCGACCCAGACATACGCACCCGGGCGCTGCTCGAGCAGGAAGGCGAAATCGTCGCCGGCGGCGCTGGGGCGAATGTCGCGCCGCACGGCCAGCCCCGCCGCGGTGGCGGCGGAGACGGCGAGATCCTCCTCCATCGGCGTGTTGATCGTCGCCCGGCCGCTCGGCGACAGGTCCAGTTCGGCACGCATGCCGAACGTCTCGGCGACGCCGGCGGTGATGCGCCGCATCGTCTCCATCACCATCTCGCGCACCTCCGGCCGATAGGTCCGGAGCGTGCCGACGAGGGTGACGCTGGCCGGGATCTGATTGCCCGCCATCCCGCCATGGATCGATCCGATCGAGAGCACGACGGAATCGATCGGGTCGACGTTGCGGGCGACGATGGTCTGCAAGGCGACGATGAGATGCGCCGACGCGACGATCGGGTCCCGCGTCAGATGCGGCATCGCGGCGTGGCCGGCCAGCCCGTGCAACGTGATCGACCATCGGCCACCGGCGGCCATGACCGGTCCGTGATGGACCGCGACCGTGCCGGCCTCGAGCCCCGGCCAATTATGGAAGGCAAAGACGCGCTCCATGGGAAAGCGCTCGAACAGCCCGTCGTCGATCATCGCGCGCGCGCCGGCGCCGTTTTCCTCGGCCGGCTGGAACAGCAGCTGAACCGTGCCGTGCCAACTGTCGTCCTGGGCCAGGAGCGCGCCGGTCGCGAGCAAGGCCACGGTATGGCCGTCGTGGCCGCAGGCGTGCATCACGCCGGGCGTCGCGGACGCGTAAGGCAGATCGGTCGTCTCGTGGATCGGCAGCGCATCCATGTCCGCCCGCAGCCCGACCGAACGGTCCGATCCCGCGCGATGCAGCGTGGCCACGATACCGTGGCCGCCGATCCCGCCGGTGAACGGGATGCCGAGCTCCGTCAGCTTCTGTTGCACGAACGCGGCGGTGCCCCGTTCCTCATGCGACAGCTCGGGATGGGCGTGCAGGTGACGGCGCCATGCGGTGACTTTTTCGAGCAGGGCCTGGTCCATGATGATGTCCTCGACGAAGCGGATGAAGGAAAGCGAGCCGTCATCGCTGGCCGGCTCGGGCCAGCCGTCGCTCGAGGCGATGGAGCAGGCTCGAGAAGGCGACCGCGATGGCCAGGAACAGGGCGCCGACGACGACCATCGGCTCCGCATAGCGGAACGTGTCCGATGCCACATCCAGGGCCGAACCGAACGCCTCGGGCACGGCGATGACGGCGAGATAGGGCGTCGATTTGAAGACCGAGATGAAATAGGTGCCGGTGGGTGCCGCCACGTTGTGCAGCATCTGCGGGGCGATCACGCGGAGCAGGATCGTCGGCCGCGACAGCCCGAGCGAGCGCGCCGCCTCGAACTGCCCGCCCGGAATGCCGTCGATCCCGGCCTTGAACACCTCGGCCAGATAGCCGCTGTAATAGGTGCTGAGCGCGGCCACGCCCACGACCAGCGCCGGCAGCCGGACGCCATAGATGGGCAGCACGTAGTAGAGGAAATACAGCTGCACCAGCACAGGGGTGGAACGGATGAAATCGATGACCAGCCGCATGGAGAACCGCATCGGGCGGCCGGTGCGGCGGGCGATCTCCAGCACGAAGCCCAGCAGGGCGGAACCGATGCAACTCGCGACGGTGACGGCGAGCGTGGTGCCGAGCGACCGGGCAATCACCGGGAGGAGTGATGCGGCGAAGCCCAGGTCAAACGTCATGGACGGGCCTCTGGCCGGCGCCGACCAGCTTTTCCAGCCAGCGGCCGACGATGGTCGCCGGATAGCACAGGATGAAATAGGCCACCAGCAGGCCCGAATAGACGCTGACCGGATCGTAGGTCAGCTGTGCAATCTCTTTTGCCTTGAACGTCATGTCGTCGAGGGTGATGAGCGACACCAGCGCCGTGCCCTTCACCAGCTGGATGAACTGGTTGACGAAGGTCGGCATCATGGCGACGAGCGCCTGGGGCAGTTCGACCTTCAGCAGGACCTGCCAGGGCCGCAGCCCCAGCGCGCGGCCGGCTTCCTCCTGGCCGCGATCCAGGGTTTGCAATGCGGCCCGGACCGCCTGGCTGCCATAGCCGCCGATGTTCAGGCCCAGCACCAGGGACGCCACGACCAGCCCCGGCAGCCGGATGCCGAAGCCCGGCAGCATGTAGTAGAACGCGTAGAGCAGGATGATGACCGGCGTGCTGCGCCAGAACTCGATGACGGCGGTGGTCGCCGCCCGCAGCCAGCCCTTGCTGCAATGCTGCGTCACCCCGGCCACGAAGGCGAAGGGCACGGCATAGAGCATGCCCAGCAGGGTGACCAGGGCGGTCACCCGGAACCCTTCGAGGATGCCGTGCAGGATCTGCAGGAAGCTCATGGGCCGTTCCGGGGTCGCGCCCGGCCTAGCCGCGGCCTGCGCAGATATCCGCGGTCGTGATGGTCGGCGGCGCTGTTTCCGCGGCGCTGAAATGATATTTCGCCATGATCTGCTGCAAGGTGCCGTCGGCCTTCAGCCTGGCCAGTTGCGCGTCATAGGCGTCGCGCAGCGCCGCGTCCTCGGTGCGGAACACGACGGCGGTTTCCATCATGGCCGGCTGGCCGTCCGGCTTGATGTAGCCGGTGAACGGCAGGGCACGATCGATGCCGTTAAGCGCGCCGCTGTCGATCAGCGAGGCCACCGTCGGCGCCGAAATGGTAATCGCGTCGATCCGGCCGGCCAGCAGGGCGCTGACCGTGGCCTCGCTGTTGGGAAACAGCAGCATCTGGGCTTCCGGAACGCCGGCGGCGAGCGCGTTCTTGACGTTCTCGGTGCCGCGGTCCCCGCCCAGCCGGATCTTCGGGTTCTTTACGATGTCGGCATAGCTGTGCAGGTTCGCCGGATTGCCGGCCGGGACAAGCAGCCCGTCGCCGGCGGCCAGATCGGGCTCGCCGAAGATCACCTGCTTGCACCGGGCCGGGGTGATGGCCACGCCGGAGGCGACGGCGTCGAGGCGGTCGGCCAGCAGGCCGGGGATGAGCGCGCCGAAATCGGCGACGGTGAATTCCAGCTTCACGCCCAGCGGTGCCAGGGCGGCGCGGATCACATCCGGATGGAAGCCGACGACGTCGCCCTTGGCATCCCGATAGCCCCAGGGCGCGCGATTATGGATGCCGACGATCAGGGTCTTGCCGCTGAGGCTGCTCGACGGCGCCTGTGCCCACGCGACGGAGCCCAGCAAGCCGAGCCCGACGCCGATCATTGCGAGCCTGAGCCGCAACAGCCTGGAAGGAGATGTCATGCCGCACCCCTTGGAAATCGATCGCCGATGACGATAGCACTCGTGCGGATCGGCACAATCGAGCCCAGGACATAGCTTGATGCCCTGAAGTTATGCTTCGACCTGCTTTCCACACCTCATCGCGACGAGAGCAGGCAGCTGATGAAATCGCGCACCAGCCTCGATTTCGGCCGATCCAGCGGCAGGATCAGCAATGATCGCGCGAACAGGGGCGGTTCGAAGGGGCGGAAAGCCAGGCGGGAGACGTCGATCCCCCCGATGGCGTAGGAGGTGACCAGACCGATGCCGACGCCTTCGGAAACCAGCGCGCAGACCGAGGCGCCGTAGATCGTTTCCACGATGAACTGCGGTACGACCCCCGCATCGGTGAAGATCAGCTCCATCCGCTGGCGCGTGCGATCTTCGGGCACATACCCGACCAGCGGGACGCCGTCGAGATCGGCGGGCGTGATCACCGCGCGGTCGCACAGCGGATGACCGAGCGGCAGCGCGCACATCGCCCTGGCCGTGACGAAGGTCTGATGCAGTACGCCGGCCACGTCGATCTCGTCCGAAGTCAGGCCGATGTCGAACTGGCCGGAAACGACGCATCGCCGCACGTCGCGCGACGACATCACATGAAACGTCACGCGGATCTTCGGATGCTTCCGGTTGAATTTCGCGATCGCCTTCGGCACCAGCGCACTGCCCAAGGCCGACAGCGACGCGACGCGGATCTCGCCGGCGCCCTGGTCCCGGATGCGCGCGGCACTGGCCCGCAGCGTGTCGATGCCGCGAAAGGAAACTTCGACGTCCCGATAGAACAGCTTGCCTTCGGGCGTCAGCACCAGGCGATTGCGCACCCGATCGAACAGCGCGAAGCCGAGCAGCCGTTCGAGCTCGGCCAACGCCCGGCTGACCGCCGGCTGCGTGATGCCCAGCAATTCCGCCGCGCGGGACGCCGTGCCGGATTTGACCACGGCGGCAAAGATCTCGATCTGACGATAGTTCACCGGCGAAGGGCTCCCATCCCGCGATCGTCTAGCGCCGGATCGGGTTTGGCCGGATGGCTTCGCCGCGGTCGCCATGCAGCGGGTCCGCATGCCCGTCGGCGCGGCCGAGCCAGCTCTGGGGCGCCGTCGGACCGGGTCCCTGGGACGGCGACTCGGCGAGTGCTGCGGTCACGGCCTGCTCCTCGCTCCAGGCAGCGCCTTCCGCCTGGAGAGCGGAAAGGTCGGCAGGCGGCAGCGCCTGGTCCAGGCGACCGGCCAGTTCGTCCCACAGGATCTGCTCGATCCTTTCCCGTGTGCGCTTCTTCGCCCGGAAATACGCATCGCTGTAGCCGGCGAAGCGCGCGGCATCGACCGATTGCCCCTCGATCGCGTATGCCAGCGCCAGATGCTGGATGCAGAACACGACGCTGAGGCTTTTGCCGAGCGCTGACGACAGCCGGATCGCTTCGCGTGCCGCCTCGCTCGCGCCCGCGGCGTCGCCCGTGGCGGCGAGATAGCTCGCAAGATTGCGGGATATGTTGGCCAGTGCGTTCGCATGGCCTTCCGCCCGCCATCGGGCCTGGGCGGCGCGGGCGCGGTCGATCGCCGCGTGGGGCCGCCCCGTAGCGAAATCGAGTTCGGCACGCATCATGGTGACCATCTGCAGCATCCGCGTATCGCCGAGGCGGAGCGCGATCGGGTCGAGCTCGTCCAGATGGGCTTGCGCGCCGGCCATGTCGTTCGTGAACCAGCAGGTGACGACCATGTTGAACAGGGCCGCGGCCAGGAACTTGGTCGGCCCGAGCGCCCGCAGGCGGGCGAGGCCTTCTTGAAGATAGGGCTGGGCCTGAGCCACATCGCCCGGCTTCATCGACAGCCTGCCGGCCTGGTCGGTCGCCACGGCCATCTGGAGCGGGTCGCCGATCTGGCCGAACAGGGCCAACGCCTCCAGGGTCGCGTTCAAGTATTTCGGATCGCCCGGATGCGCATTGCGGCCGATCGCCAGCCGCAGACGCGCCAGGACCGCCGGCGGAGTCGCGGCATCGACCCGCACCTCGGCACACTCCAGCCAGCGGCGCCGTTCCTCGAACAACGAGAGTTCGGCCCATAGTTCCTGAGCGTGGGCGACGAGCCGCAGCCCCAGCGCTGCATCGCCGTCGGAACCGAAGGCCCAGTCCAGGACGGTTCGCAGGGTCTCCAGGTGGGGCTCGTAGGCAGCGAGCCAATCCTCGGTCGGCGTGGTCGCCCACAGGTGGTCGCCCTGTTCGTAGAAATCGCCCAGATACCGGGCCAGATCGCGAAAGTACCGGCTACGCTCCGGGGCCGACAGTTTTTCCTGCCCATAGGCGCGAGTCGATTCGAGCAGCCGGAAGCGGCGCTCTTCGTCGGCCGTCGCCAGCGGGACGACCAGCGACTTGTCGATCAGGCCCAGCAGCAGGTGGACCGCATCCGCCTCCACCGCGGGATCGTCGCGCGCCACGGCCCGCGCGGCGGCGACCGTAAAGCTGCCGGCGAACAAGGACAGCCGGCGCAGCAGCGTCCGCTCGGGCTCGCTCAGCAGGTCGTAGCTCCAGTCGATCATCGCGCGCAGCGTCCTGTGGCGCGACGGCCGCGCGCGGCCGCTCTGGACCGACAGCCGGAACCGGCTGTCGAGCCGGGCCAGCAGTTCCGCCGGCGTCAGCAGTTCGAGCCCGGCAACCGCCAGTTCGATCGCAAGGGCCAAGCCGTCGAGGCGACGGCAGATCTCGACGACGGCCGACACCGTCTCTTCCGTCAGCATGGCGGTACCCAGCACCGCGTCGGCCCGTTCGACGAACAGGCATACGGCGCTGAAGCGAAGCGCTTGCGTCATTGTGATCGGCCGGCCGTCGTCGGGCGTGGTGAGCGGCTTGACGCGATGGGCCGCCTCTCCGGCGATCGACAGCCGTTCGCGGCTGGTGGCCAGCACCGTGACGCCTGCGCAATGGCGGATGATCGCATCGACGAGCGTCGCGCTCGCCTCGATCAGATGTTCGCAATTGTCGAGAACGATCAGCAGCCGCTTGCGACGCAGGAAGGTCGTGATGGTGTCGAGCGCCGAGCGCCCGCCCAGGACCGCGAGATCGAACATGGCGGCCGTCGTCTCGGCGACGAGCCTGGGATCGGCGAGCGGCGCCAGTTCGACCAGCCAGACGCCATCCGGGTAGTGCCGCGCGGCTTCCGCCGCGAGTGCCAGGGCGAGCCGGGTCTTGCCGATCCCGCCGGCGCCCCACAAGGTCAGCAGCCGGGCCTCGGGCAGGCGGGAGAGCAGCGTCGCCAACTCGTCTTCCCGGCCGACCAGCCGATCCGGCGGCACCGGCAGGCGGCCGGCCGGATCCACCGCGGCACGGTCGACACCGGCCAGCTCGTCGACCGCATCGCCGGGCTGCACCGGCGGAAGGAACTGGTACCCCCGGCCGGGAATCGTGGCGATCACCTTCGCATCGCCCAACTCGACACTCAGCGCCTTGCGGACCGAGGCGATGGTCACGACCAGGGTATGATCCTCGACGATCGCCGCGTCGGGCCATACCAGGCTTTTGAGTTCCTCCTTGGGCACGACCCGGCCGGCGCGTTCGACCAGCGCTGCCAGCAGGTCGAACGGCCGCCCGCCGAACGGCACGACCTGTCCCCGGCAGGTCAGCCTCCGGCGATCCGGCGCCAGCGCGAAGGGACCAAAGCGAAAGGCGCGGTCAGGATCGGGCATCCAATTTTTCCAGGTGCGGTTCGTCCCTTACACCGCCCAAGAAGCGATGCGCGGTCAAGCGTCCAGAGCGGTTCGAAACCGCGCGCCGGTCGCCCGCCCGGATAACACACCGGCCCCAAATGCGGAATTCATGCTAGTTACCGGAGCGATCGACATCTACCCTGGACTTGGGAGCACGGCATGGCCACCCTTCGCATCCTGAGCACGCTCGCCGTTCGCGGCGCCTTCGAGACGAGCGTGCTGCCGGCCTTCGAGCGATCGGCCGGCGCCACGGTCGAAGCCGAATGGAATCCGACCGCCCTCCTGTTGAAGTCCATCGAACGAGGCTGCTTGGCCGATGTCGTCGTGGTGACCGACGATGCCATGGACCGGCTGGAGGAGGGCGATCTGGTCGACCCCGCGAGCCGGATCGCCATCGCCGTCGCCTTGCTCGGCGTCGCGGTGAAAGCAGGTGCCGCCCGCCCCGACATTTCTACCGCCGACGCGTTCAGGCGAACCCTGATCGACGCGCGGTCGGTCGCCTATTCACAGAATGGTGCGAGCGGCCTCTATTTCGCCGGCCTGATCGGCAGGATCGGGCTCGCCGATACGGTCGGCTCCCGGGCGACGATCGTACCGGTGGGCTTTACCGCCGAGCGCCTGCCGACCGGCGAGGCGGATCTGGCCGTGCAATTGATCAGCGAGCTGATGGTGGTGGACGGGATCGATGTCGTCGGCCCTTTCCCCGCGGAATATCAATCGCCGACGCCTTTCAGCGCCGCCCGGTTGCGCCGGGCCGGCAATCGCGAGGGCGCCGAAGCCTTCCTGCGGCATCTTCGGTCATCGCAAGCCCGGCGCGCGTATCAGGATGCGGGCCTGGTGCCGGCCGAAGGTGGCTGATCGGTCAGCTGCGACAGGGCGACATGGTCGGGCGCCGACTGCAGGACAATCACGTCCGGCTGGTGAGGCCCCTGTCCGGCAGCAAGGTCGGGGCCATCGCGTCGCCGGTGCTAAGCGGGCTTGGCATCCAATTTCTGCATTATCGTCCGAAATTTAGCGATCCCTGCCGACCTGTTTCGCGACATGGTGACCGTAGGCCTCCGGCGTGGACTGCGGCTATGATGCGGTCCTCGAGCTCGGAGATGTGTCTGGCATGAACTTCCATTCGATCTATGCCCATGGTTTCGCGCGCGTCGCGGCCTGCAGCCACCGGACGGCGTTGGCCGACCCGGCCACCAACGCCCGGACCGTACTGGCCATGGCCACGGACCTGGACCGGCAGGGCGTAGCACTGGCGGTCTTTCCCGAGCTGGCCCTGTCCGGCTATTCGATCGAGGACCTGCTGCTGCAGGACGTGCTGCTCGATGCCGTCGAGCAGGCGGTGGCGACGGTGCTGGAACGGTCCACCGCCCTCCGCCCCATGCTGGTCGTCGGGGCGCCGCTGCGCCATGCCGGTCGCGTCTACAACACCGCGCTGGTGATCCACCGGGGCCGACTGCTGGGCGTCGTGCCCAAATCCTACCTGCCGACCTATCGCGAATTCTACGAACGGCGCCAGATCGCGGCGGGCGACCTGTTGCGCGGAGAGATCACCGTCGCCGGTCAGTGCGCCCCCATCGGCAACAACCTGCTGTTCGCCGCCGAAGACCTGCCCGGCTTCGTGCTGCATGCCGAAATCTGCGAGGATATGTGGGTCCCGGTCCCGCCCAGTGCCGTGGCCGCGCTGGCCGGCGCCACCGTGCTGGCCAACCTGTCCGGCAGTCCCATCACCATCGGCCGCGCCGACAGTCGCCGCCTGCTCGCCCAATCCGCCTCCGCCCGGTGCCTCGCCGCCTACCTCTACGCCGCCGCCGGGACAGGCGAAAGCACGACCGAGGTCGCCTGGGACGGCCAGGTGATGATCTACGAAAACGGCGTGCGCCTGGCCGAGGCCGAGCGCTTTCCGGCCGACGGCCAATTCATCGTCGCCGACGTCGATCTCGACCTGCTGCGCCAGGAGCGGATGCGGATGGGCACGTTCGACGACAATCGCCGCACCCACGCCGATGCCGCCGGCGACTTCCGCACGATCGCCTTCCGACTGGATCCACCGTCCGGCGATCTGGGCCTGCAACGCCCGATCGAGCGCTTTCCGTTCGTGCCGTCCGATCCCGAGCGGCTGGAGCAGGATTGCTACGAGGCCTACAACATCCAGGTCGCCGGGCTCGTCCAGCGGCTGCGGTCGGTCGGTGCCAAGCACGTAGTGATCGGCATTTCCGGCGGCCTCGATTCGACCCATGCGCTGATCGTGGCGGCCAAGGCGCTGGATCAGCTGGGCTTGCCCCGCAGCAACATCCTGGCCTTCACCCTGCCCGGCTTCGCGACCGGCGCGGAAACCAAGGGCAATGCCTGGCGCCTGATGCGCAGCCTGGGCACCACCGCGCGCGAGATCGACATCCGGCCCGCCGCCCGGCAGATGCTGGGCGACATGGGCCACCCGTTCGCCGGCGGCGATCCGGTCTATGACATCACGTTCGAGAACGTCCAGGCCGGCCTGCGCACGGACTATCTGTTCCGCTTGGCCAACCAGAACGGGGGGATCGTGATCGGCACCGGCGACCTGTCGGAGCTGGCGCTCGGCTGGTGCACCTATGGCGTCGGCGATCAGATGTCGCACTACGCCGTCAATGCCGGCGTGCCGAAAACGCTGATCCAGCACCTGATCCGGTGGGTCGGCCGTACCGGCCAATTCGCCCCGGAGGTCGGCGAGACGCTGGAGGCGATCCTGGGCATGGAAATCTCGCCCGAGCTGGTCCCGGTCGAGGAAGGCGCCGCCCCGCAAAGTACGGAAGCGAAGATCGGTCCCTACGCGCTGCAGGATTTCCACCTGTACTACACGCTCCGCTACGGCTTCCGCCCGTCGAAGATCGCTTTCCTGGCGATGCATGCCTGGTCGGACGCGGCCCGCGGCGCGTGGCCCCCGCATTTTCCCGAGGATCGGCGCCCGGCATTCCCGCTCGCCGAGATCCGGCATTGGCTGGAGCTGTTCCTGCAGCGGTTCTTCGCGTTCAGCCAGTTCAAGCGCTCCGCCTTGCCGAACGGGCCGAAGGTCTCGTCGGGCGGCGCCTTGTCCCCGCGCGGCGACTGGCGGGCGCCGTCAGACGGCAATGCCGCGGCCTGGCTCGAGGAACTGCGCCGCAACGTGCCGCAGGCGTGATGGCAGGCGAGCCTAGCGTTGCTACCCGGCCGCGCGCAGCATCTTGATCGCCGCTGCGGCGGCACCGAAGCCATTGTCGATATTGACCACGACCAGCCCGGGCGCGCAGCTCGCCAACGCTGAAGACAGTGCGGCCTTGCCGCCCTCTGCGACGCCATAGCCGACGGAGGCCGGCACCGCGATGACCGGTGCGGCAACCAGGCCGGCCAGCACGCTGAACAGGGCGCCTTCCATTCCCGCCACGGCGATCAGCACCCGGCAGGCCCGCAATTCATCCAGGCGCGCCAGCAGCCGCCAGAGGCCCGCGACGCCCACGTCGGCGATGATCTCGGCACGATGCCCGCCGAAGGCCAAGGTCCGCTGCGCCTCGCGCGCGACTGCCATATCGGACGTCCCCGCCGCGACGATGCCGATGCCGGTCGCCGCCAGCGCGATCCCGCCGCCCAGCACCGCGGTCGACGACGACGGATCGTAATCGAGGACATCTTGCGTCCCTGTCCGCAAGGTTGCGTGGGCAGCACCGGACAGGCGGGTCAACAGCAGCCGCCGGCCGTCGGTAAGGGCAGCTTCGACGATGCACTCGATCTGATCCGGCGACTTGCCTTGGCAAAATACCGCCTCGGCCACACCGGTCCGGCGTTCGCGATCCCAATCGAGCTGGAATTCGGGGGAATCCAAGATCAGCCGTGCACGAACATGGCGCCGCGCCGATAGGGGCCGACGCCGGCAAGCCGACGCCCATGGTCGCGGCACAGGGACCCGGCCAGCGCCGCCAGCGCGTCTTCGTTGCCGATGCCCTCGCCGATCTCGATGGCGATGCCCCCGTGCGTCACGCGACAGCGCAGCACGGCACCGGCCGGCGCCAGCGCGGCCAAGCGGGTCTCGACCAGGTCGATGAAGACGAGGTCGTCGGGATCGATCGCGATTCCGGTCTCGACCCGGCTGGCGAGGCACGGCTGGGCCGGCAGCTCCGCCACCTCGCCGAGGCCGAGCCGGCGGGCGAGCGCGCGCACCGCCGACTTGTCCATGCCAGCCTCGACATAGGGGTGCACGACCTCGTGTTCCGAGGCCGCGAGCAGGCCCGGCCGGTAGTCGCCGAGATCGTCGAGATTGGCGCCCGATGCGATGGCGGCAGGCGTGATGGCGCGGATCCGGTCGTAGAGGTTCGTCTTGCAGAAATAGCAGCGGTCGACCGGGTTGTCCCGGTAGCGGGGGTCCGAAAACTCCCCGGTCCCGGTCACCGTAAGCGCCCAGCCCTCGAGCGAAGCCCGCACCCGGACGCGTTCGGTCGCCGCTGGCGGAACCGCAGGCGAGACGGCGTGGATCATTTCGAGCGAGCCGCCGGCACCGTCCGTCCGCAGCCGATGCGCGAAGGCGGCGAGCGTCATGCTGTCGACCCCGCCGCTGACGGCGATGGCGAGGTGGGCATGCCGGGCCAGCCGTGCCGCGAGGGCTGCCTCGCTCATCGATCGATCCCCCGTTCCGCCAGATGCTTCAGGCGGCGGCGCGCCTCCAGGCTGTCGCCCGCGAGATCGTCGCTTTCGGCCTTGAGGGTCCAACCGCCGGCGCGCTCGACGGTCTTGATGCCGATGACGGCCCCGTCGGCCTCGGCCGTCGAAAGCCGGCGGGGCAGCACGACGCGCTGGTCCTCGCCGACCCGCAGGCCGATGGTCGAGGTTTCCAGCAGGCAACGTTCGATGGCGGCATCGGTTCGATCCGGCCGGACCAGCAACCGGAATGACTGCATGACGCGACCTTTCTTGCCCTGGACCTGACCGACGGTGAGATCCAGCACGCCCTCGACCGCGCGCAGCCGATCGGCGGCGACGGCGATTTCCTCACCGGTCATGTCGTCGATCTCGAAGCCGACGGTCGTGACGCGCTGCCGGGGCGCCGGCGCCGGGGCCGCGTCGAACACCAGCGCGCGCAGCACGTTGGGAATGCCCTGCAAGGTCCGGGTGCCCGCCCCCGTGCCGACGGCGGCGAGCCGTCCGGAGAGGGTGGCTCCGCTGCCCTCACCGCCGATCAGGTGGCGCAGGATCGCCGCCCCGGTCGGCGTCACCCGCTCGCCGCCGACGCCGTCGTCGCGCCAGGCGAAGCCGGTCAGCAGCGCGACGGTCGCCGGCGCTGGAACCGGCAGCAGGCCGTGCTGGGTCTCGACCAGGCCACCGCCGCGCGGCAGCGGCGAGACCGTCCAGTGCGAACCGGACAGCGCCGCGGCGATGCTGCCGGCGGCCACGACGTCGAGCAGGGAATCCCAGTCGGCGATCTCGTGGAAATGCACGGTCTCGACCGGGACCTGGTGGATCGCCGCCTCGACCTCGGCGATGAGGGTCAGGATGGCGACCGCCTGTTCCGACGTGCCGGGACTTAGCGCGGCCGACCGGATGCGACCGACCATGTCGAGAAAGCTGCCGGCCCCGCCCTCATGCCCGTGATGATGGTGGCCCTCATGATCGTGGGCGGGTTCTGCGAGACCGAAGCTCAGCCCACGCAGCGCGCCGTTACGGCTCTCGATCAGCCGCGCGCCATAGCCGTCCGGCAGGACGGCCCGGGCATCGGCCAGCACGCGGTCCCGCAGGTCGGGGAAGGCATCCAGCAGGGCGGCCACGAACATGTCGCCGGCGATCCCGCCGACCGCATCGAGGTGAATGCCGGCCATGGGTCAGGCGGTCTCGTGGACCGGCACCACATAGGGGCCTTCCGGGATGATCGCCAGCGCATCGTCGCCATGGCGCGCGAGGCTGGCCGCGATCGCGGCATCGACCGACGCGATGATCTCGACGCCGGTGATGCGCAGTTCCTCCGCATCCAGGCCCTCGGTATAGAGCTGGATACGGCCGACGCGCATCGGCTTCAGTTGCATTTCGGTCTGCCACTCATCGACTTCGGCCAGGGACTTCGCCGTGAGCGTCGCCAGGAAACGCTCGGCCCCGAGGTCGACCAGCTTCGCCTGCGCCGCCCGGAATTCCGGCGAGCCGAAACCCTCCGAACAGCGCGACGCGATGATCAGGGTGCCGCCCGGCTCCAGGATGTCGATCGGCGTCACCATGCCCTTGACCGTCTGATAGTAGGTCTTGTCGAGCGGATAGCCCGCCGAGGATGTCACCACGGTCTTGAAGCGCCGGCCGACCTTGATGCGCGTCGCATCCTGGATGAACGCGACGGCGGCCAGATGGCTGGCGATGATCTCGCCGAAGCTGACGTGGACCAGGTCGCGGTCCTCGTCGATCACGGTATTCAACGCATAGAGCTCGCCGACCATGCCGACGATCTGGAGCTGTTCCTCATGCAGGGGGTTGCCGACCAGATTGCACTGGACGGCGAGCGGATCCTCCATGAAGCGCGCGGAATGGAAGGTCCGGATCGTCTCATGGCCGGCCACGCCGGGCGCCACCACCTTGCGGCCGCCGGACCACCCGGCCATGAAATGCGGCTCGACCAGGCCGGTGGCGACGCGCAGGTCGGCCTCGATCAGGATCCGGTTGATGCTGACCGGCGTGCCGCGCGTCGTGGTTCGGCCGAGGTCGACATGGTCGTGGCTGTCGCGGGCGAAGTGATTCACGATCCGCACGTTTTCCATCACCCACGGATCGCCCACGACCTCGGCCAATTCCGCGCCCTCGTTCGGGCGGTGCAGGCCGGTGGCGACCAGGACAGTGATACGATCGAGCGGGATGCCGCTGTCGACCATGGTGTCGATCATCGGCCGCAGGAACAGGCCGTTCGGCACCGGCCGGGTAATGTCGCAGATCAGGATGCAGGCGCTCTGGCGTCCGCGGGCGAGTTCGCGCAGCGGCTTGGCGTCGACAGGATTGTCGAAGGCATGACGGATCGCCGCCGCATTGTCCGGCAGCTTGGGCAGGACGGCCTTGCGGATGACGGTCGGCTCGGCCCCGGCCGGCATCGCCAGATGCAGCGTCCCGCGGCCGTAAGCGATCTCGATGTCGTCTCGTGCCATGAATCCCCCGGCGCTTGAAGCTACGGTCCCCACCTGCGTGGGCTCGCCCGGACGAATGCAACCGGTCCAGAAGCAACCGATATTGCATTATCGTGTCGCGGGTTTGCGGTGACAAGCCTCCTGCCCGGCGTCCGGTATCGGGCTGAGCTCGATGCCCGGACCTCGTCAGAGCCGGAGACTGCCTGGCGGTTTTGGCAGGCGAAGGGCATAGGCGATCGTTTTCTCGAGAACGCCGGCGCCTTCGGCGCGGGAAGTGCGCTGTTCTTGACCAGCTCGGCGGTTTTATTTAGGAAGAGCGGAGTATTTTAAGGGATATACGAACATGCAGGATGGTTCGCAGGCAACAAGCGAAATGTCGACCGTAGAAACGGTCACCCGGACTCTGGGATTGACCGCCGAGATCGTCGCGGCTTTTCTCTCGAACAATACCGTCGCCATTGCCGATTTACCGAATGTGATCCAGTCGGTCCATCGGGCGCTGTCCGGCGTCGCGGCCCCGGAGCTTGCCCCCGTCGCGGAAAAGCTGGTGCCGGCGGTGCCGATCAAGAAGTCGGTGACGCCCGACTACATCGTCTGTCTCGAAGACGGCAAAAAGCTGAAGATGCTGAAGCGCCATCTCTCCAGCACCTACAATCTGACGCCGGACGAATATCGCGCCAAGTGGGGCCTGCCGCCGGATTATCCGATGACAGCGCCGACCTATGCGGCACAGCGCAGCAGTCTCGCCCGGTCGATCGGGCTCGGCCGCAAGCCTGCCCCGATCGCCGAAGCCGTGCCGGCCAGGCGCCCTGGCCGCCCGAAGAAATCGGCGGCCTGACCGAACCGTCGTTCGCCGACCGCCGGCCGGGCCGCGACGGCATCGGGCTCGAGCGCGCTGCCGTGAAGGGCGGACGGGCGAGGGCATGATGCGTCCGGGCATCAACGACCAGGTATGGGACGAGAAGGATGGACCGGGACGAGATTCGAAAGGCACTCGATCGCCACTGGGCCGCCTCGGACGCCAATGACTTCGACGTCGAGCACGACATATACCGGGAGGACGCGCTGCTCGAGTACCCGCAATCGGGCGAGCGCATCAAGGGGCGGCACAACATCCAGGCATCTCGCGCCGCCCAGCCGAACGCAAAGCGTTTCGAGGTGCGCCGCATCGTCGGTACAGGCGACCTGTGGGTCACGGAATTCATCCTCGCGTATGACGGCCGCCCGACCTATGCGGTGAGCGTCATGGAATTCCTGGATGGCAAGGTGGCGCACGAGACCCAATACTTCGCCGACCCGTTCGAGCCCGGACCGTCCCGAGCACGCTGGGTCGAGCGGATGGCGTGAAATCGGTACGAAGCTCCAAGGCGCTTTCAGGTAGCAAGCCCGCCCAGCTCTGCCGCTCGATAGAGTTGACGGTAGTCGCCGACCAGCCGATCGAGATCGAACGACCGATTTCGCCCGCTGGGATTGGGCAGAACCCACACCGCAGCGCCGCCGAGGGTGGTCGGTTGCGATCCCCAGGCGACGTCCCGCCGACCCGACAGCGCGCCAAAAGCCGCCTTGCCGAGGAAAGCGACGAAGCGTGGTGCATACCGCGCGATCTTTCGTTCGAATGATGCGGCGGCGGCGAGGAACTCCTGTGCCGAGAGCTGCTCGGCCCGCGCCGTCGGCCGCCCGACCACTGCGGTCAGGCCGCACCGATGCTGCAGGATCGAGCGATCGTTCTCAGGCGGGATTTCCTCCGGCGTGAAGCCGGCCAGATGGATCACGCGCCAGAAGCGATTGCCTCTTCCAACAAAGTGATGCCCCGCCGCAGCCGCGGCCATCCCGGGATTTATTCCGCAGAAGACCACGGCAAGGTGGCTGGCGATGATGTCCGGCAGCGGGCCGCTGGTTTGCTCGCCGGTCATCCGCAGATTACGCCGACCGCCTTGCGCGCCAGTTCCGTCAAATCGGCGCGCGGGGAACCGGCACGGGCGCGAATGGCGATGGTATGCATCGTGGCGGTTGCCAGCAGCGCGAGCGCTGCAGGATCGGCATCCCTTTTCAGTTCGCCCTGCTCGATCGCCGTTCGAAAGCGCGTTTCGAAATCCGTGTCGAACGTCCGGAATCCCGCCCCCAGGCTGTTCCGAATGTCGAGATCGTCGACGGCCTCGATGACGGCGGTGCCGATCACGAAGCAGCCGCGCGGGCGGCCATCTCCCGAGAAATAGATCGACAGCGCTCCCTCGTAGACGCGCGTCAGCGCTTCCTTCAAGGGCAGATCTTCGGCGAATGCCTCGCGCATCGCGCTGAAGGCGAGCTGCCAATACTGCGCGAGAGCCTCGAGATAGAGCGCGCGTTTGTCGCCGAATGCCGCATAGAGGCTCGGCCGGTTCATGCCGGTCGCGGCGGAAATTTCGTCGAGCGACGTGCCGGCATAGCCGGTCTTCCAGAAACTGTCCGTCGCCCGCTGAAGCGCTGCCTGGGGGTCATAGGCACGGGGCCGGCCTCGGCGCTTCGGCGCTGCATCGCTCTTTTTTTGTACCATATCGCATAAAACCTTGACTGCGAGATCCTGCAGCCATATTTATGCGATATGGTACAAAAATCAATAGGGACGAAGAGCCGCAACGCCGCTCGATTTCGGCCCTCGTTCCCACTGTCGTGGCAGGTCGTGAGATGGACACGCAACTCGATGGAATAATCGGTCGGCCGATACCCGCATCGACCGCCGTCATGCCCGGAAGAACGCTTGGAGATCGGCTACGCCGGCCGCTGCTGTTCGCGTTCCCGATCGTGCTGGCTGCGGCCGCCGCTGCCGGGTATGTCGCAGACGAACCTTATGTCTCGACCAACGACGCCTTCGTCCGGGCGGCAAAGGATTCCGTCAATGCCCGGGTTTCCGGCCAGGTCGTCGACATCGCCGTCGAGGACAATCAGCGCGTGCGCAAGGGACAGCTGTTGTTCCGGATCGATCCGGCGCCCTACCAGATTGCGGTCGAGCAGGCGGTCGCGAGCCTGGGTAGTGCGCGCCTCGAAATCGACGGGCTGAAGGCGAAATATCGCCAGCAACAGGCCGAGCTGCAGTCGGCCAAGGATTCGACCAGCTTTTACGAGCACGAGTACGATCGCAAGAAGGTCCTGGTTGCTTCCGAATTCACCTCGCGGGCGGTCTACGAGCGGGCCGAGACCGACCTCAAGATCGCCCGCCAGACCATCGCGTCCGTCGAACAGCAGATTGCCGGCACCGTCGCGGCCTTGAACGGCGATCCCGCCATCGACGTCGACCGCCACCCGACCGTGCGCGCGGCCAAGGCCCGGCTCGACCGGGCGCAGCTCGATCTCTCCTATGCGCAGGTGCTGGCGCCCGACGACGGCATCGTGACCAAGGTCGACGACCTGCAGGTTGGCGACTACGTCAGTCCGGGCGCCCCCCTGTTCTCGCTGTTGTCGAGCCGGCACATCTGGATCGAGGCGAATTTCCGCGAGACGGACCTGACCCACATGCGGCCGGGCCAGGTGGCGACGATCGACGTGGATGCCTACCCGGGCAGCCCCATCAGGGCACATGTCGTCAGCATGAGCCCAGGCACCGGATCGGACTTCGCGGTTCTGCCGCCCGAGAACGCGACCGGCAACTGGGTAAAGGTCGTCCAGCGCCTGCCGGTGCGCCTCGAGCTCGACGAGATCGACCCGAACCGGCCACTATTCTCCGGCATCAGCGTGACGGCACGCATCGACACTGGCTATCGTCGCACGTTGCGCCATCCGCTCCAGGCGGTGCTGGCGACGGAAATGGCCAAATGAGCGCCGCTCCCGCGTCCGGCAGCCATCGCGCGATCACGGTCGCGGCCCTGATGGCGACCTATATGCAGGCGGTCAACATCTCGCTGCCGAACGCAGCCCTGCCGCACATGCAGGGCATGCTCTCGATGGCCAACGACGAGGTCGGCTGGGCATTTTCCTCCTATATCGCCGCGAGCGTCGTCGTAATGCCGATGACGCGCTGGCTCGCAGGGCGCTATGGCCGGAAGGCGGTCTACCAGGTGTCCCTCGCCATCTTCGCGCTGGGCCTCGTGCTCGACACGCTGGCGACGACGCCCGCCCAGTTCGTGCTCGCCCGGGTCCTCCAGGGGATGGCGAGCGGCCCGCTTGCCCCCTTGTCGCTCGCGATCCTGCTCGACCTGCTGCCGCCGACACGCCATGCCCGGGTCAACCTGATCTGGACGGTGAGCGGACTGCTCGGCATCTGCAGCGGACCGGGCATCGGCGGCTGGCTCAGCGAATATCACGGCTGGCAGTCCATCTTCTATTTCAGCCTGCCGATGACCGGCTTCATCTTCCTGACGATGGTGCTGTCCCTGCCCGAGAAGCGGGCGGAAAAGAACCCACCTTTCGATTTCTTCGGCCTCGCGGCCTTCTCGCTCGGCATGACCGGCCTGCAGATGCTGCTCGATCGCAGCGAGCGCCTGGAATGGTTCGCCTCGCCCGAGATCTGGGCCGAAGCGCTCGCCTCGGCGTCGGGGTTCTACCTCTTCCTCGTCCATGTCGTGACGACGAAAGTGCATTTTCTCGACAAGGCACTGTTCAAGGACCGCAATTTCGTCCTCTCGGCGATCATGTTCTTCGCCGTCGGCTTCGTCCTGCTGCCGACCCTGGCCTTGACCTCGCCAATGCTCGAGGAATTGCTCGACTATCCGGTCGACACCACCGGCTACATGGCGATCCCGCGCGGCGTGGCACTCGCGGGCGCGCTGGTGCTGATGAAGTTCGTTCCGGCGCGCCTCGACAACCGGCTGGTCCTGCTCGGCGGCATGGCGCCCGTGATCTATGCCAATTGGCAGATGCTCGGCTATTCGCCGGCGATGGATTGGCGGCCAGTGGTCGCGACGGGCGTGTTCCAAGGCGCGGGCCTGGGCATCCTGATGCCGGCGCTCTCCAGGGCGGCATTCGGCACGCTCGATCCGAAGCTCCGCCCGGAAGGCACCGCGCTCTTCAACCTGTCGCGCCTCTATGGCAGCACGATCGGCATCGCCGTCGTCCAGATCTTCTTCTACGACAACACCCAGGCCATTCACCTGGCGCTCGCCAAGGGGCTCACCCCCTATCGCGCCGCCGCCCACGCCGCCGGCACCATCTCCCGGCAAGCTTTGGCCGCGCTCAACGAAACCATCACCGGTCAGGCGGCGGTCGTCGCGATCATCGACCAGTTCAAGATCCTGATGATCGTCATGCTGCTCGTGAGCCCGCTCGTCCTGTTTCTCCGCAAGCCCGCCCGATGACGATGAACCGAGATCCTCCGGGCTCAGACAAGGAGCATAAGATGGCCACCCCCGACACGCTTCGCTACACGACGATCCCGCTCGCCCACGGCACCGGCGCCATGCCGGCGCTCGGGTTCGGCACGCTGATCCCCGATCCCGTCGCGACCAGGCAGGCGACCAAGGACGCTTTGGAGGCAGGGTTCCGGCATCTCGACTGCTCCGAGCGCTACCGCAACGAAAGCGCCGTCGGCGAGGCGATGCAGGAGGTGTTCGAAGCCGGGAAGATCCGGCGGGAGGACGTCTTCGTCACCACCAAGCTATGGAACAACAACCATCGCCGGGAGCGGGTGCTGCCTGCCTTCGAGGCCAGCCTGCGGCGGCTGCAGCTCGACTATGTCGATTGCTATCTCATCCATACCCCGTTCGCCTTCCAGCCCGGCGACGAGCAGGACCCGCGGGACGAACATGGACAGGTCGTCTATGACCCCGGCGTGACCTTGGCGGAAACGTGGCGGGCGCTGGAGCGCCTGGTGGACGATGGTCGCTGCAGGTCGATCGGCCTGTCGGACGTCGGTTTGGAGCAGTTGAAGGAGATCGTCGCGATCGCGCGGATCAAGCCGGCCGTGGTGCAGGTCGAATCTCATCCCTATCTTCCCGAGTGGGAACTCCTCGACTTTTGCCGGCAGCAGGGGATAGTCGTACTGGCCTTTGCCGCGCTGGGACATGCGATGGAGCCGAAAGTTACGGAAGACCCGGTCATTGCCGCCATTGCCCGGCGTGTCGACCAGACGCCGGCGCAGGTTGCGCTCGCCTGGGCCGTGCAACGCGGCACCGCCCTGCTGACCACCTCGACCTCCCCTCGCCATATCCAGGAGAATTTCGAGATCTCGACCCTGCCTGACGACGCGATGCAGGAGATCCGTGACGGTGTCACGACGAGAGTCCGCTTCAACGCAGTGGTCGAGACCGGCGTGCCGGGATTCATTCCTCGGAGCAAGCGACCTGAATGATGTTTGGGTAAACACACCCTTTGGCCGCGATCCACGCGGCACCATGCACATGAGGAGATCGTCATGCCGAAAGGCGCTGACCTGCTGGTTGCGGCCCTTGAGAACGAGGGGGTGGATCGCATCTTCGGCATCCCGGGCGAAGAGAACCTGGACGTCGTCGAGGCGCTGAGCAAATCTTCGATCGAACTCGTCCTGACACGGCACGAACAGGCCGCCGCCTTCATGGCCGCGACCTACGGCAGGCTGACGGGCCGGCCCGGCGTGTGCCTGACCACACTGGGACCTGGCGCGCTCAACCTCACGACCGCGGCGGCCTATGCGCTGCTGGGCGCCATGCCGATGATCATGATCACCGGCCAGAAGGGCATCCTGTCGTCGCGGCAGGCGCAGTTCCAGATCGTCGACATGCTCGCGGTGATGAAGCCGCTGACCAAGCTGTCCCGCCAGATCGTCTCGCCCGCCACGATACCGACCATCGTACGCGAGGCGTTCCGCATCGCCGGGCAGGAGCGTCCGGGGCCGGTTCACCTGGAACTGCCGGAAGACATCGCGGCCGCCGAAACCGCCAACCCCGGCATGATCCCGCCCCACCCGGTCGAGATTCCGCTGGCGAGCGACGCCGCCCTCGACCGTGCGGCGGAACTCATCATGAGAGCGGAACGGCCGCTGGTCATGCTGGGTGCGGCGGCATCGCGGCCGCGCTCGAGTTCAGACCTCGCCCAGTTCGTCGTACGGTCGCGCATCCCCTATTTCACGACGCAGATGGGCAAAGGCACGGTGCCGGGCGGCACCGAGCTCTACATGGGCACGGCGGCGCTGTCCGAGCGCGATTACGTGCACGAGGCGATCGAGCGGGCCGACCTGATCATCACCATCGGCCACGACACGATCGAGAAGCCGCCGTTCATCATGGGGGCGAAAGGCCCCCAAGTCGTGCACATCGGCTATCAGCCGGCGAGCGTCGAGCAGGTCTATTTCCCGCAGACCGAGGTCATCGGCGACCTGGGCCCGTCGCTCCGGCTCCTCGCCGACCGGGTGGCGGGCCGGATACCCCATGCCCAGGCCCTGCTGCCGCTGCGCGACGGCATCCTCAGCCGGATCGCCGCGCGGGCGACCGAAGACCGGCCGACGCCGCAGCGCCTCGTCCACGACATCCGCCAAGTCATGCCCCCGGACGGGATCCTCGCCCTCGACAACGGCATGTATAAGATCTGGTTCGCCCGCAACTACCGCACCCAGGTCGCCAACACGCTGCTGCTCGACAATGCGCTCGCCACCATGGGCGCCGGCCTGCCCTCGGCGATTATGGCGGCATTGCTCCATCCCGGGCGCCGTGTCATGGCGGTGTGCGGCGACGGCGGCTTCATGATGAACAGCCAGGAGCTGGAGACGGCCGTCCGGCTGAAGCTCGACCTGGTCGTGCTGGTCATCGAGGACCATGCCTACGGCATGATCCGCTGGAAGCAGGCGGTCGACGGTTTCGCCGACTTCGGCATGACCTTCGACAACCCGGACTTCGTGAAATATGCCGAAGCTTATGGCGCCAAGGGAACGCGGGTGACCGCGATCGGAGAGTTGCGGCCGGCGCTCGAGGCGGCCTTCACCGGCGGGGGCGTCCATCTCGTCGTCGTGCCGATCGATTATTCGGAAAACAAGCGGGTCCTCGTCGACGAGCTGCAGCAGCGGCTGCCCGTGACCCCGGAGGATGACCATGTCTGACCGGTATCAGGTCGTGCAGGCTTTCGACCGCGCCCTCGTCAGGGAAATCCCGACCGACGATGCCAAGGCGCTCGAGGCCAAGCTTGCAACCGCCGCCCGGACGCTGCGGACGCGCGACGCGTGGCTGAAGCCCCATCAGCGCGGCGCCATCCTGCAGCGCGCCGCCGGCCTGCTGGAGCAGCGGCAGCAGGTGTTCGCCAAGCTCATCGCGCAAGAGGGCGGCAAGCCGCTCACCGATGCGCGGGTCGAAGCGGCCCGTGCCGTGGACGGCCTGCGCGATGCCGCGGAAGAGCTGCGCAATTTCGCCGGGCGCGAGATCCCGATGGGCCTGACACCGGCAAGCGATGGGCGGTGGGCCTTCACGACCAAGGAACCGATCGGGATCGTGGCCGCCATCTCGGCGTTCAATCACCCGCTCAACCTGATCATCCACCAGGTGGCCCCGGCGATCGCCGTCGGCTGCCCGGTGATCGTAAAGCCGGCGGCACCGACCCCGCTATGCTGCCTGGAACTCGTGGCGCTGCTGCACGAGGCCGGCCTGCCCGACGGCTGGTGCCAGACCCTGATCACCGGGGACAACGCGTTGGCGGAACGGCTCGCGACCGATCCGCGCATCGCGTTCCTCAGCTTCATCGGCTCCGCCCGGGTCGGCTGGTCGCTCCGCAGCAAGCTCGCCCCCGGCGCCCGCTGCGCGCTTGAGCATGGCGGGGCGGCACCCGTGATCGTCGATCGCAGCGCGCACCTTCAGTCGATCATCGAGCCGATCGTGAAGGGCGGCTACTACCATGCCGGACAGGTCTGCGTTTCCGTCCAGCGCATCTTCGTCCATGAGAACATCAAGGCGGAATTCGTCGATCGGCTGTCGGCCCGGGTCGCGGCCTTGCACGTCGGCGATCCGCTGCTGCCGGAAACGGAGGTCGGGCCGTTGATCCTGCCGCGCGAGGCGGATCGCGTGGCGTCCTGGATCGAAGAGGCGGTGGCCGGCGGCGGGCGACTGATCGGCGGCGGCCGCCTGTCCCCGACGACGCTCAAGCCGGCGATCCTGCTCGAGCCGCCGGGCGACGCCAAGGTCTCGCAGCTCGAAGTCTTCGGCCCGCTGACCTGCGTCTACGGGTTTCGCGAGCTCGACCAGGCGATCGACATCGCCAATTCCCTGCCGGTCGCCTTCCAGGCAAGCGTGTTCTCGAGCGAGATCGGCCCCGCCCTCCGCGCCGCCCGGCGCCTCGACGCCGCCGCGGTCATGATCAACGACCACACCGCGTTCCGCACCGACTGGATGCCGTTCGCGGGTCGCCGCCAATCCGGCTATGGCGTCGGCGGCATTCCCTGGACCATGCAGGAAATGGCCCAGGAGAAGATGCTGGTGCTGAAGCACGACGGGTAGGCAGCTCCGGGACGGCCTGATGGGACCCAGGCAGCACTCCGCGTCATCAACGCCAGACGCGGCGAGCGGTCGTCGGAGCGGAGGGTGCCTGCCTAAATCTTCAAAAGCTCCCGCGCGAGCGCCGCCGGCAACTCCTCCGGCGTGGCCAGATGCACCACGCCATCGACGCGGGCGGCACCGGCGAGACCGAAGACGCGTTTGCCGAGGCGAAGGCCGAGTGCAACTTCCGACAAGGTGCCATGGCTGTCGCCAACCGCGATCAGACAGGCGCCGGCCTGGGCGATGACGGCATTGCGCGCCTCGCCGATGCCGGTCGCGATCGCGACGGTGACGAACCGATTGGCCTGGGTCGGATCACCGTGCGGCAGCAATCCGATGGCGATGCCGCCGACAGCAGCTGCCCCGCGCGCCGCCCCCTCCATGACACCCTGCCGGCCGCCGCACAGCACGGCCAGGCCCATTTGGCCGACGATGGCCCCGGCCTCGGCCGCGATCGCAACTTGCTCCGCCGTCGCCTCGTTCGGGCCGATGATGCCGATCGGGGCCTTCAGCGGATGGCCGCTCTCGCGCTGCAGCCACTGGAGCGCCTGGATCGGATCGGCCGGTTCCGCTTCAGCCGGCAACGATGCCGCTTGCCAGTTGCGGGTTGCCGGCATGTAGGCGCGGCCGTCGTGGAACAGGATGCTGCGTGGGCGGTCAAGGACGAACATGGCGATCCTCGGTACGGGCCGACGCGATCTCGGCGACGGTCATGATGAGCGAGCAGACGACGAGCAGCACGAGCGAGGTCGCCGCGGCCAGCGCGAAATCCGTGCCGGCGTCGGAGACCATACCGTAGAGCCGGAGCGGCAGGATGTTGATCTGGGTCCCGACCAGGGCCAGCGCCGTCCCATAGGTGCCGACGGCGACGGCCCAGACCAGGCAGAAGGCCCCGAACACGGTCGGCGCGACCTGGGGCGCCAGGATGTCCGCGAGCGCCCGGAACCGGCCGGCGCCCAGCGACTGCGCCGCCTGCAACTGCCGTTCGTCGAAATTGACCAGCACCGGCAGCAGCACCAGCACGACCCGTGGCGAGAGGTAATACACATAGGCCAGCACCAGCCCGGCCGGCCCGTAAAGGAACGAGGCGACCACAGCCGGATCGGCGCCGAGCCGAGCCAGCAGCAGGGTCACGAACCCGGCGCGCCCCAGCACCAGGATGAAGCCGTAGGCGACGATCAGGCCGGAGAAGGTGAGCGGCAGGGCCACCAAGACCTGGATCAGCGCCCGGGTACGCGGCGCCATGCGCGCCATGTAGAGCGCCACCGGTACGGCCACCACGACCGCCACCATGGCGGCGGCGATGCCCAGCAGCACCGAGCGCCAGAGCGCGTCCAGCAACCCACCGTCGGCGAAGAAGCGGGCGACGGCACCCTCGCGCGTCGCCTCGATCAGCACCGCACCCAAGGGCAGCAGGAAGAATAATGCGAGCACCACCAGCCCCGGCGAAGCCAGGGCCAGCAGGCGCCCGCGCGTTTCGGTCAGTCTCATCGGGTCGGCCGCTTCACTGGCCGAGCGCCGCCTTGGCCCAGCCGGCATCGACCTCGGCCTTCTTCGCCGCCGCCGCGGCGACGTCGAGCGGCTTCACCTGGGGTGCCGGCGGCAGCTTGGCCGCCACGTCGGGTGCCAGTTGCACGCCCGGCACCGACGGCCGGACATAGCCCTGGGCGAAGATGCCCTGGCCCATGTCGGTCATGATGAAGTTGAGCCACAGCTTGGCGGCGTTCGGGTTCGGATCGTTCTTGACCAGGCTGATGCCGTAGGGGGCCGCGACCGACGCCTCGCTCGGGATCACCACCTCGACGTCATCGCCCATACCGTCGGCATATTTCGCTTTCAAGCCGTCGTTCTCGTAGGAGATCCAGATCGGAATCTCGCCCTTGACGAACTTGGCGTAGGGCGTGGTGCCCTCGACGCGCAGCACGTTGCCGGCCTTGTGCAGCTTCGCGAAATAATCGAAGCCGGGTGCGAGGTTGTTCATGTCGCCGCCCGCGCCGAAGTTGGCGGCGAAGCTCATGACCTGGCCGACGCCCGTCGAGCGCGGATCCAGATAGACCACGTCGCCCTTGTATTCCGGCTTCAACAGATCGGCCCAGCCGTGCGGCACATTCTTGACCAGCTTCTTGTTGACCAGAAAGGCGATGGTCAGCGTGTGGATGGTGAACCACTTGCCGTCCGGATCGCGGAACACGTCCGGCAGCTTCTCGAAATTCACCGGCTTGAACGGGGCGACCACGTCCTTCTTGATCGCATCGTAGGCGGAGGCCGCGAAGTAATAGGCCGTGTCGGCCTGCGGCCGGTTGCGCGCCTTGTCGAGTGCTACGACCGTCGCGCCCGAGCCGATGTCGTTGTAGGTGATCTCGACGTTCGGATAGCGCTTCTTGAACGCGGCGAACTCCGCGGCCCAGTTTGCCCAGGTCGGTCCGGTGTCGAACGAAACGACGATGCCCTCCTTCTGGGCCGCATCATAGAGCGTCTTCTCACCGCCATAGAGCTCGGGCAGGTCCGTCACGGTCTGGGCGAGGGCCGGGATCGAGATCGTCGGTATCGAGATCAGGACGGCGGCGGCAAGGATCAAACGCTTCATGCCAGGTACTCCGTAAAACCAGGGTCAGGCGGATGGGATGAGGCGGATCGCCTCGGGGGGCAGGGACAATACTGCGACCTCGCCGCGCCAGGCGGTTTCGGCCAGCAGCGTGCCGCCCGGGACGGCGAAATCGAGCCGGCGCATCGAGCCCAGGAACCGGTCCCGGGCGACCTCGCCGGCGAACTGGTTCGGCCCGAGGGCCTCGCGCTTGAACGCCTCCGGCCGAAAGCAAGCGGTGACGCGCGCGCCATCGGCATGGTTCCGCGTGTCGCAGGCGAGGAGACCGATCGCGGTTTCGACCCGATCGCCGCGCACGATGCCGTCGAACAGGTTCGCGGCACCGACGAATCCGGCGACGAACCGGTCGGCCGGACGGTCGTAGAGCTCTGCCGGCGTTGCGACCTGCAGCAACCGGCCGTCGCGCAGCACGGCGACCTTGTCGGCAATCGACAGCGCCTCTTCCTGGTCGTGGGTCACGTGCAGGGTGGCGATATTGTTCGCGCGCTGTACGGCACGGATCTCGTCGCGCATGGCGGCACGATGTGCAGCATCGAGCGCCGACAGCGGCTCGTCGAGCAGCAGCGCGCGTGGCTTGAACACCAGCGCACGGGCGAGCGCCACCCGCTGCTGCTGGCCGCCGGACAGCGCCGCCGGTAGCCGGGCGCCGAAACCGCCGAGGCCGGCCCGCTCCAGCGCCTCGCCGGCCAGCCGCCGGCGCTCCGCCTTGGCCGTGCCGCGCAGCTTCAGCGGATAGGCGACATTGTCGATGGCACTCATGTGCGGGAACAAGGCGTAGTTCTGGAACACCACGCCCAGATCGCGGGCACGCGGCGGCCGCCCGGCCATCGGCTCGCCGGCCAAATGGATCGTGCCCGAGGCGGGCTCGAGGAAGCCTGCGATCAGCTTCAGCAGGGTCGACTTGCCGCAGCCGGAAGGACCGATGACCGCGCAGAATTCGCCCGGCCCGATCGTGAGCGAAATGCCGTCGATGCCGCCGGCACCCGGGCCATAACGGTAGGAGAGAGTTTCGACCGCGATGCTCATGCGGCCGCCACCCGTCCGGCGACGGCCGAGCCGGTAGCGCCCAGGACCGCCAAGACCAGCAGCACCATCGTGCCGGCGCAGGCGAAGCCGGTGGCACCATAGAACGCCTGCAGCAGCACGACCGGATAGGTGCGCGTGAGGAAGCCCGCAATGAGGTTGGTCAGCTGAAACTCGCCGATCGAAAAGGCCGCGACCATGATCACGCCGGCGACCAGGCTGTGGCGCAGCGACGGCAGCACGATGTGGAAGAAGCGGGCGGCGAAGCCGGCTCCGAGCGATTCCGCAGCCGCTTCCAACGTGTCGAGGTCCAGGTGCCGGATGTCGGCGACCAGCACCTGCATCAGATAGGGCAGCGCCAGCACGACATGGCCGGCGATCAGCAGCCAGGAGGCGCCCAGGAACGGAAGGTCCTCGGATGAGAACACCAGGATGAAGCCGAAGCCCAGCACCAGGGGCGGCGCGGCGACCGGCAACAGATAGAGCAGGCGCACGGCGGCGCGGACCTTGCGGCTGGCGGCACGATGGATCGCATAGGCGAAGGGCACGGCGATGAGGACGGAGGCGACGCAGGTCGCGGCGCAGACGATAAGGCTGGTCGAGAAGGCGCGGCGGAAGGTGCCGTCGGCCCAGATCTCCAGATACCAGCGGTCGGTAATGCCGCTCGGCAGCAGACTGTTCGTCCAGCTCTCGCCGAACGAGCCGACCAGTAGCAGGACGATGGGCGCTGCCAGATACGTCAGATAGAGCGCCATGATCCAGCGCATGCCCGCCTCTCCCTCTACCTGGCTTGTGTCGGAAAACAGCCATATCATGGAGATATGATCATTTTATGACACAGATTCTTTCAGATTGACCAGATTCTTGTAGTTTGATGTAAGATAACGCTCATGACCATAAATGAAAAGCCATCAAATGATGAGGTCGAGCTCCTCAACGAGCGGCAGGCGGCGTTGCTGGGAATCGTCCAGGCCCAGGGTTTCGCGACCGTCGAGGCGCTTGCCGAGCGGTTCGAGGTCTCGGCCCAGACCGTGCGGCGCGACATCATCCGCCTGGATGAGCGCGGGCTGCTGCAGCGCTTTCACGGCGGCGCCGGCGCGCTCGAGGGCACCGTTCGGCTGGGCTATGCGCAAAAACAGGGCTTGGCGGTCGGCGCCAAGGACGCCATCGGCGCAGCGGCGGCAGCGAGAGTGCCGAATGGGGCAACCGTGTTCCTGGACGTCGGCACGACGGTAGAGGCTGCGGCGCGGGTCCTGGCCGGACATCAGGCTCTACGCGTCTTCACCAACAGTCTCGCGTCCGCCATGCACTTGGCCGGTCGCGCCGGGATCGAGGTCGTGGTGACCGGCGGCACCTTGCGGGGCGCCGATGGCTCGCTGGTGGGCGACGCCACGACCGCGCTCCTGCGGGACCTACGCTTCGATCTGGCATTGATCGGTCTGTCCGGCTGGGACGGGGATGGCGCACCCATGGATTTCGACCTGGAGAAGATCGCCGTGAAGCGCACCGCCGTCGCACGCGCTCGTCAGACCTTGGCATTGTGCGACGCTGGCAAATTCGAGCGCGCCGCGGTGGCGCGCATCGTCCCGGCCGATGCGCTGGCGGCCCTGGTCACCGATCGCGCACCGCCGTCGGCACTGTCGGAGAATCTGAGGCGGAACAGCGTCGAACTCATTATTGCCGGCGCCTGAACAGGGCGCGTCAGGCTCGGCACCCACCCGAGGGAGCGCTGCCACGGATGCCGGGGCAACCCTGATCCCCGCAGTTTCCGCCGTCCGGCAGATCGGTAATTTCCCGCCGTCCGGGGCTCGATCATAACCTCGGAGAATATGCCCTTCACGGTCTCGATCTGGACGAAGCGGGGAGTGACGACCGGCCTGCTGCACGAGTGAAGAACGAAGACGCCACCATGGCACGCCGTGCCGGTGAGTTGTCCGCTATCGCAGCCCTCCGGGGCCGTCCCCATCGACATCCGTCAGAACGCGACGGGCCGTCTCGTGCGCCACCGCCACGAAATCGTCGACCAGACGGGCGTTGCGACCGTCCCTGCTGCGGCAGATCCGGAAGTTGAGCGGGATGGCAGGCTCGAAGCGGCGGGCGACGAGCCGTTCGCCGAATGCCTTCACCATCACCGGATGCACCAGGGAAATGCCGTGCCCGGTCGCGACGAACTCGCAGAGCGTCGATGCCATGCTCGCCACCAGCACGACATTGAGACGAACCCTGTACTCCGCGAACATCTCGGTAACGCGCTGACCGGTGAAGCCTTCGGGGGTGAATGACACGAAGGGCAGCCCGTCCAGGTCGGCCGGACGAACGAGGCTCTTGGCGGCGAGGGCATGACCGGCCGGCATGATGCAGACCAGCGGATGTTCCATCAGCGGCTCGCTCACCAGATAGGGGTTGTCGACGCCCGGCTCGACCAGGCCGACATCCAGCTTACGGGTCACCAGCCATTCCGCGAGCCGTGGCGAACTTCTACTCTCCACGACGCAGAAGGCTTGTGGGTGTCGCTCCAGGAACCCCTTCGTCACCTGCTGCACGAAGCTGCCGGACAAAGCGGGCATCACTCCGATCGCGATCCGCCCCTGGTCCTCGCGTCGGATTGCGTCGACCGCGTTCTCGACCTGCTGCACGCCGGCGAAGATGCGGTCGATCTCGTCGTAGAGGCGCATCCCCCGCTGAGTGGGCGCGAGGCGGCCCTTTACCCTGTCGAACAGCTCGAGGTCGGCATCCGACTCGAGGCTCGCGATCATCTTGCTCATCGCCGGCTGCGACACATGCAGGGCGGCCGCTGCCCGGCTGATGGTCCCATGCTCGATCACGGCTTTGAAGGCCTCGACTTGGCGCAGGCTCAGATGGCGTCGCATGCATAACCTCCAGGAATATATGCCGCAGAATTACGACTTCGACCTTCTGCCGGTCAACGTCTAGCCTGATCTTTCAGCGAGAGGAGGACGCGCATGCAGACCGCCGTGATCGTCATCGGCGCCGGAACGATCGGGAAGGCGCCATAGATGGGTACTTTCCGCTTTATCCTGCGCCGCCTGGCGTTTTCCGCCGTGCTGATCCTGGGCGTCAGCCTCATTCTGTTCGCGCTGATCAATGCCATCGGCAACCCGATCCAGATCCTGCAGGCGGAAACGCCGGGTCTGTCGGATGAGACGGTCGCCGCCCTCAGCAAGTTCTACGGTCTCGATGGCAACTTCATCGACCGTTACTGGTCGTGGCTGTCCGCGATCCTGCATTTCGATTTCGGCACCAGCATCATCTACAACCAGCCGGTCGGCGATTTGCTGCGGGTATGGGGGCTGGAGACGCTGAAGATCCAGCTGCCCGCCATCCTGCTGTCCACCCTGATCGCCACCGCGGCTGGAGTGGTGGCGGCGATGCGCCAGCACGGCTGGGCGGATTTCAGCATCGTCTCTTCGGCCATGCTCGGCCATTCGCTGCCGGGCTTTCTGGTCGGCATCCTGCTGATCCTGATCTTTTCGTACTGGCTGGGCGTGCTGCCGTCCTACGGCGCCTATTCCACCCGCAGCCTGGGCACGAGCGGCGTCGTCATCGACGGGTTGCGGCACATGGTTCTGCCGGTGGCGATGCTCACCGTGTTCAACACCGCGACCCTGACCTTGCTGATGCGGTCCTCGCTGGTGGACGTGCTGCGCCAGGACTACATCACCGCCGCCTGGGCCTCCGGACTGCCGGCACGGCGCGTGGTGCTGCACCATGCCCTGCCCAACGCCTTCATTCCGCAGCTGACCTACCTCGGCACCCTGTTCGGCCTGATGCTCGGCACCGCGCCGGTCACCGAGACGGTGTTCACCTGGCCCGGTCTCGGCGCGCTCTACATCTCCGCCATCCAGCAACTGGACTATCCGGTGATCATGGGAGAGACGATGATCATCACCGTCATGCTCGTGCTGGCCACTTTGCTGACCGACATCGCCTATGTGGCGATCGATCCGCGCATCCGGCTGGCCTGACATGGAAACCGGCCTCGCTTCCTCCCCTCTCGCCGATACCGCCGTGCCCCGGCATCCGCCCTCCGGCGTCTGGCGGCAATCATGGCACCGCTTCCGCCGTAACCGCGCCGGGATGATCGGCCTCGTCCTGGTCGCCTTGGTGGTGGTGACGGCGATCGTCGGGCCGTTCCTGGCACCCTACGATCCCAACGACCAGTCCGCCATGCTGCGCGGCGCCGCACACGCGGCCCCCAGTCTGCGCAACTGGCTCGGCACCGACCAGAACGGCTACGACGTGCTGAGCCGCGGCATCTACGGTGCGCCCACCGCACTGGCGGTAGGCCTGGGGGCGATGGTCATCGCATCCATCATCGGCGTGCTGGTCGGCGGGATTGCCGGCTACCTCGGCGGCCTCGCCGACGAGGCGCTGATGCGCGGCGCCGAGTTCTTCATGATCGTGCCGGTGTTCGTGGTGATCCTGGCCGTGGTACGGCTGTTCGGCATCATGGTCGTCGGCACCGCTCTGGAGCGCATACCGAACCTCAACCTGATGACCATCATCCTGCTGCTGGGCCTGTTCTCCTGGCCACCGATCGCGCGCATGGCGCGATCCGAATTTCTGCGGCTGCGCCATGCCGAGTTCGTCGAGGCGGCGCTCTGCATCGGCACCACGCGCCGGCAAATCCTGTTCCGCCACATCCTGCCCAACGCCTTGCCGCCCCTGATCGTGCTGGTGGCGTTGGGGATCGGCGGCGCGATCCTGGCCGAGGCGATGGTGAGCTTCCTGGGGTTCGGCGACCCGAAATCGATTTCCTGGGGACAGATGCTGTTCTTCAACTACCAGGCTCTGAAGGTGGCGCCCTGGGCATGCCTGGTGCCCGGCTCCGCGATCTTCGTGACCGTGCTCGGTTTCAATCTTCTGGCAGATGGCCTCACCGATGCAGTCAACCCTCGTGTCCGCTCCTGAAACCGCGCCCCCGATGATGGGGCAGCCGGCACCGCTGCTGGCGGTCGAAGGCCTGAAGGTGCATTTCCCCACGCGCGACGGCGTGGTACGGGCGGTCGACGGCGTCGATTTCCAGGTCCGCGCCGGGCAGACACTGGGCATCGTCGGTGAATCCGGCAGCGGCAAGACCATCTCCAGCCTGACGCTGCTGCGCCTGGCACCGCCGCCGGCACGGATCGTGGCCGGCCGGGTGCTGTTCGAGGGCGAAGACCTGCTGCGACAATCCGACAAGCGGCTGGCGCAGATCCGTGGCCGGCGGATGGCGATGATCTTCCAGAATCCCGCCACCTCGCTCAATCCGATCCTCAGCATCGGCCAGCAGCTGACCGAAATCCTGCGCTGGCATACCGGCGCCTCGCACCGGGCGGCACTCGACCGGGCGGCCGAGCTGCTGGCGCTGGTGGGCATCAGCGATCCGGCGGCACGGCTCAAGCAATATCCGCACGAGCTGAGTGGCGGCATGAAGCAGCGCGTCGGCATCGCCCGGGCGTTGCTGTGCGAACCGGCACTGCTGCTGGCGGACGAGCCCACGACGGCGCTCGACGTCACCATCCAGGCGCAGATCCTGGACCTGCTGGCCGAGCTGCGCCAGCGGCTGGCGATGTCGATGGTGCTGGTCACGCACGACATGGGGGTGGTGGCCCGCATGGCCGACCGCATCACGGTGATGTATGCCGGCCGCATCTGCGAGACCGCCGATGCCGCCACGATCTTCAACGCGCCGCAGCACCCCTATACGAGAGCATTGCTGGAAAGCGTGCCGCGGGTGGACCACAGCTACAGCGGCGCGCGGCGCGTGCTGCCCAGCATCGCCGGACGGCCGCCGGATCTGCTGCACGCCCCGCCCGGCTGCCGCTTTCACGATCGCTGCCCGGAAGCTGAGCCCGAATGCCGCCGCGTGATGCCGCGCGAATATCTGCTGGCTCCCGGCCATACCGTCAGCTGCCTGCGCCGCGGCTCGCCGGGAGAAGCCACGCCATGATCCCGCTGCTCGATATTCGCGGCCTGCGCAAGCACTACTCCATCACAAGGCGCGGGCTGATCGGACGGCGCCAGACCCGTACCGTGCGCGCGGTGGACGACGTTTCCTTCGTGCTGCAGGCGGGCCAGACGCTGGGTCTGGTCGGCGAGAGCGGCTGCGGCAAGACCACCACGGCGCGCAGCATCCTCGATCTCGTCCAAGCCGATGCCGGCGAAATCCGTCTCGACGGCACCGACGTCCGCCCGATCCTGGCGGGCACCGACCGCGCCGCCATGCTGGCCGTGCGCCGGCGGATGCAGTACGTGTTCCAGGATCCGTACCTGTCGCTGAACCCGCGCTGGACCATCAACGAGGCGCTGCGCGAGCCGTACCGGGCGCACGCGCCGCAGGATGATCGCGAGTGGGACGGGCGCATCGCCGCCCTGCTGGAAACCGTAGGGCTGGAGCCCCGCAACGGCGTGCGCTATCCGCACGAATTCAGCGGCGGACAGCGCCAACGGGTCGGCATCGCACGCGCCCTCGCGGTGGAACCGGACGTGGTGCTGCTGGACGAGCCCGTGTCGGCGCTGGACATATCGGTGCGCGCGCAGATCCTGAACCTGCTGGCATCGCTGCAGGACCGGCTCGGCGTAGCCTACGTCTACATCTCGCACGATCTGAGTTCGGTGCGGTTCATCTCCACCCACGTGGCAGTGATGTATCTGGGCCGCATCGTCGAGATCGGTGCCGTGGACGAGATCTTCGCGCGTCCGCGCCATCACTATACCGCCGCACTGATCAGCGCCATTCCGGTACCGAGCCCCGGCGCCGTCGATCGGCGCGTGCATCTGCGCGGCGAAGTGCCGAGCGCGATGAACCGCCCGTCCGGATGCCCCTTTCACCCCCGCTGCGCCGCTGCCCTGCCGATCTGCCGCGAGCAGGATCCGACATTGCAGCGGATGGGCACGGGCACCCAGGCCGCCTGCCACAATCCAACCTGATCGAAAGGACGCTCGACCATGAGCGCGGAACCCTCGCCGAGACGCACTGTCAGCCGCCGCACCGTTCTGCAGGCGTCACTCGCCACCGCGCTCACGGCCGTGGCGGGCCCTGCCCGGGCAGCGACGCCGTTCTTCAAGCTCTACCTGATGATCCCCAACAGCCAACCGGCCCGCATGGTGTGGGGCACGCTGGCGGCGGCGCAGATGTCGCGCATCGGCATCGACGTGGTGTCCAGCTTCGTACCCTTCACCGTGATCGCGCCGAGGCGGGCGGGCGGCGAGGGCAAGACCCATGTCGATGGCGGCTGGGACAGCTATCTGGAGCGCTATTACTACCCCTCCATCGAACCATCGCCCTACACGCTGTTCGGCAGCACGGAAATGCCGCCCAGCGGCCAGAATTTCTATTACGTCGGCGACAAGGAGATCGACCGATCGCTGCTCGCCGTCGCCAACAGCCTGCATGATTCAGACCGGCTGCAGGCCTATCATGATTTTGAAAAGCGCTGGTACGACATCCAGCCGATGACCATTCTGTTCTATCCGCAGGATGTCATCGCGGTGAACCCGAAGCTCACGGGCTTCGACGCCACCACCTACAACCCGACCTTCTATCCGCAGCCCGAGCATTGGACGATCGACGGCGCGGGGGCGGATGGGACCGCGGCCTTCGCCTCCTGGCCGCCGCCCAGCTCGCTCATTCCGATGTACACGATCAGCTACCATGAATCGAACATCTTCGGCCCCGCCTACAACCGCCTCTACGAATACCGCAGCTGGCAGGACAAGACGCTCATCCCCGCGCTCGCCACCGGCCACACCATGTCCGACGACGGCAAGCATTGGGTGGTGGCGCTGCGCCAGGGCGTGAAATGGCACTCGGGCGAAGAATTCACCGCGGCGGATGTGAAGTTCACTTGGGACGCCATGTTGAACAAGGCCTACAGCTCCCAGATGCAGGCCACGTGCAGTCGCGTATTCGGCGACCCGAGCGCCTACAAGGTGACCGGCAAGTACGAAATCACCGTCGATCTTCCCGCCTACAGCCTCGATTTCCTCAACACCATCCTCGGCGCGTTGGCGATCATGCCCGAGCACGCCTACAAGGACATCAAGCCCGAAGCCCTGCGCAGCCATTCCGCCAACACCTGGATCGGCAGCTACACGGTCAAGACCTCGGACGGCAAGAGTTTCACCGCGCACGGCGCCGTCGGCACCGGCCCGTGGATCCCCACGGGCTTCGATCCGTCGCGCAAGGCCTATGGCTACAAGCGCAACGAGGCCTACTGGAAGCCGCATACCGGCAACGTCAAGACCTTCTACATCGTCAACATCAATGGTACCGACGCAGCATTAAGCGCGCTGAAGGCCGGCGAGATCGATGCGCATGACCCGATGTACGACATCGGCCCGGTGGTCAGCACGATCGATGCGGGCTGGGGCAAGGTGGTGACCTTCGATTCCTATAAATGGCAGCACATCTGCTACAACCTCAAGCACCCGGTGTTCGGCGTCGGCACCGAAACCCCGCTCGGCAAAAGCGATCCGTCGCGAGCGGCCGAAGCCGCGGCCTATATCCGCCAGGCCATCAGCCACGCCATGCCGCGCGATCAGATCGTCAAGGAAATCGCCGGCGGCTACGGCGCTCCCGGCACGGTCCCGATGGCCTGGTCGGCGCCGGAATACGACCATGACCTGCTGCAGCCGATCGCCTACGACCTCGATCTGGCGCGCAAATACATGGAAAAGGCCGGTTATACTTACTGAAGGAGCCCGCGCGATGCGCAAGAGCCAAATGAAACTCGGACTGTCCATGCGATATCTGGGCTATCACGACGCCGCCTGGCGCCATCCGGATGTCCCCGCCGGCGGTGCGACGGATTTCAAATATTTTCTCAACAGCGCCCTCATCGCCCAGCGCGGCAAGTTCGACATGGTGTTCTTCGCCGACGGCATCGGCGTTCGAGCCGACGACAATCCCCCCGGATCGCTCGCCCGCACCAACCGCAACGTGGAACTGGAACCGCTGACGCTACTCGCTGCATTGGCACCGATGACCAGCCATATCGGCCTGGTTTCGACGGCCTCCACCACCTACAACGAGCCGTACCACATCGCCCGCAAGTTCGCCTCGCTCGACAACATCAGCGGCGGCCGTGCCGGCTGGAACATCGTCACCTCCTGGTCGGAGCAGGAAGCCTGGAATTTCAGCCGCGAGAAGCATCTCGACTACGACACGCGCTATGATCGCGCCAAGGAGTTCGTCGATGTCGTCACCGGCTTGTGGGACAGTTGGGAGGACGACGCCTTCATCCACGACAAGGCTTCGGGCCAATTCTACGACCCGGCCAAACTTCACGTGCTCAATCACCGCGGCAAGCATTTTCAGGTGCGCGGGCCGCTCAGCGCCCCGCGCACGCCGCAGGGGCGGCCGATCCTGGTGCAGGCCGGCGCCGCCGAACAGGGTCAGGAGATCGCCGCGGCCAACGCCGACGTCGTCTATGCTGCCCAGGTCGACCTCGCCGGCGCCAAGGCTTATTATGCCGGACTGAAGGCGCGCATGGCCAAGTACGGCCGGGCGACGGACCTGCTGAAGGTGATGCCCGCCGTCACGACCATCGTCGGACGCACGCGGGCCGAGGCGCGGGCCAAGTTCGATCAATTGCAGGAGTTGATCGACCCGATGGTGGGTCTGGCCAACCTTTTCAAATCGTTCGGCGATCTGTCCGGCTACCCCTTGGACGGGCCGGTGCCGGAACCGGTCGACGCCCCCGTGCGCAGCATCGCCTACAACATGTGGCACCTCGCCCAGCGCGAGAACATGACCATCCGCCAGTTCTACCAGCACAAGTCGGCCGGCAGCGGCGGGCTGGCGCTGCACGGCACAGCCGAGGACATCGCGGACGTGATGGAGATGTGGATTGCGGAGGAGGCCGCCGACGGCTTCAACCTCACACCCACCCATCTGCCCCACGGCGTCAGTGATTTCGTCGATCTGGTGGTGCCGGAACTTCAGCGCCGCGGCTCGTTCCGCACCGAATACGAGGGCACGACCTTGCGGGAAAACCTCGGCCTGCCGCCGAATACCAATCGCCATGCCGCAGCCGCACCGTCTGGCTTGGGCGACGTCGGCCAGTGAGCCGGCGAAACGGTGGCTAGAATGGCAACAAGCAGGATTACTTCGCCCGGAGCATGCTCCGGGCGAAGTCGCGGCGATGCCACAGGAGGCAGCTGGTTGCGCGGCCCTCGTTGACAGCAGCCTCTGCAACCTGGCCGACCATGATGCTGTGCGTGAAGCCGTCATGCACCGCGATCAGGCAGCAATCGAAGACGACGACTGCATCGATCAACGTGGGCAACCCGGTCCTGCCCTCTTCCCACTGTGCGGAGTCGAAACGGTCCGCGCCGCGCGATGACGCGAAGCGCCGTGCGACCGACACCTGGTCTGCCGATAGCAGGTTCACCACAAATTTTTTCGTGCGCAGGATGACGTCGTGCGCCGATGCCGTCTTGTTCACGCACACGAGCATCGTCGCGGGATCGGTCGACAGGCTGCAGACCGAGGTTGCGATCAAGCCCGACGGCAGTCCGGCCTCTCGCGTCGTTATGGCTGTGACGCCGCTTGCAAAGCAAGCCATCGCCTGGCGGAAGACATCGAGGTCGGCTTTGGTTGTATTGGACACGGCTCTTACTCGAAATGATCGAAGCGTATTCGGTCTGGAAAAACGAATTCCCGTTCGAATCGAGATAACGCCATCCGCTGGAACCTGTCGAATGACATGATCCGGCACTGTCATTCCTCGAGGTTATGACCTGCTCCGGCGGTGATCATCGTCCCGTGGCGGCCGATGAGCCGCGCAGGCGAGCCTCCCGGCCAAAGACCAGAAAGCTCGACAACGCCAGGATCCAGACGGACACGCCTCCGTAGAGCATCACCAGCCCAAAGCCGTGCATCAGCGCCGCCTGGAAAGCGAGGTCGGACGACGGCAGGGAATTCAGTTCCGGAAAATCGGACATGCCGATTGCCCCACCCGCAATCCTCTCCGCGAGTTGTTGCAGACGGGTCGCGCCGAGCACGCCGGGCAGAGATTGGGCCAGCCGCGAGGAGATGCCTGCGACCAGGATGAAGCCCATCAAGGCGATGTTGATCGCCAGCGAGATCATTCGTGCGCTCATATCGATACCCGATGCCATGCCCGCACGCGTACTCGGCACCGCCCCGGTTGTCGTGTTCGTCACCGTCGTATTGGTCAGCCCGAGCCCGATGCCTGCAAGCAAGCAGCCCGGCAGCAACGTCAGCCAGCCGGGGTGTTCCACCCCGCTGCCGGCCCTCATGAGCATGAAGCCGAGGCCGATGACGAATAGCCCCGTCGGGATGGCTATCCTGCCGCCGAAACGCAGCAACAGACGTTCGCCGAGCGGCGGGATCACGAGCGTCGGGAGGGTGTAAGTCAGCAGCGCCAAGCCCGCGGCAACATTTCCGTAGCCGAGCGCGCTGCGGAAGAAGATCGGCAGATAGATCATGAAGGGCCAGAAGCTGAAGTTCATGCCCATCGATCCCAGCAGGGCGCCCGAGAAATTTCGAATCCGCAGCACCGAGAAGTCGAACATCGGACGGGCGTTGCGCTGCTCCGCCAGCACGAAGGCGACGAAGCTCACGCCGGCGATCGCGATGATCGCCAGTGCCAACGGACTGGAAAAGCCCAGGTCAGGCCCTTGCGTGATGTAGAAGGTGACGCAGAACACGGATGCCGACAGCGTTACGATGCCGGCCAGATCGACGGTCTTCGCATCCGGATCGCGGGATTCCCGAACTCCAACGCCGGCGAGGATCGTGGTCACCACCGCGATGACGGCATGGATCAGGAACACCCAGTGCCAGTCGGAGAGCGCGACGATGGCCGCGCCGATGATGGGTCCGAAACCGAGGCCGATTCCGAAGATGATCCCCCAGGCCGCGAAAGCCCTGGAGCGTTCCGCCCCCTCCCTGAACTGGTGTGACAGGACGGCAACCTGACAGATCAGCATCGCCCCGCCGCTCATGCCTTGCAGAAACCGGCTGAGGATCAGGACGAGAACATCCTGGGACAGGCCGCAAATGAGCGAAGCGAAGCCGAAGACGATGATGCCGGCGACGAAGACGCCTTTTCGACCATACCGGTCCGCCAGGCTTCCCGTCGCCATCAGGACGGTCGTAACGGCGATCGTATAGGCATTCATGATCCATTGGAGTTGCTGGAAATCGGCGTGGAGCACTGTCTCCAAAGTGGGAAGGATCGTCGGCACGCTGGAAATCTCCAGCCCGAACATCAGAGACGCGAGGCAGACTGCCGCCAGCGCGATCCCGTTCCTTCGGGTCTTTGAACTCGTCATGTCTCCAGCCTTCCTGCCGATTCGATAGCTGGCGCAACGGGCGGGAGAACGTCCGCCGAGGTGGTTTGTCGCCGCCAGGCATGTCAGATGCGGATCGAACATAAGAAGGTGGTGGGCACAACATAATGGGATTAATGTTGATTTCAGAGACAACGAATTTGGATGTATCCATGCTGACGCTCGACGTCGAGGCCGTCAGAGCCTTCGTGATGATCGCCGATTTCCAAAGCTTCACGCGTGCTGCGGATGCCCTAGGTACGACGCAGGGCGCCGTCAGCGTCAGGCTCAAGCGGCTCGAGGATCGCATAGGCTCTCGGCTGATCGAACGGACGCCCCGGTCCGTGCGGTTGTCGGCGCAAGGCGCTGCCTTTCTGGAAGGAGCCCGTGAGTTCATCGCCGCACACGAGCGCGCGATTGCAGGGCTCAGCTCGCCCAAACGGCACTTCGGCCTCGGCATTGCCGCCCATGTCGCAGGACCGGAGGTTCCGACGCTGCTGGCGCGGCTCCACGCCCACGACCCCAATCTGACCATCGAAGTGCAGCTGGAAAGCTCGCGCAGGCTATTGGACCTGTTCGATCAGGGACGACTGGATGCCGCGATCATCCAGCGCGAGGACGATCGCCGCGACGGAGAGACCTTGGCGCACGAGCGCTTCGGCTGGTTCGCGACGCAAGGTTTCGAGCACCGGAAGGGAGAGCCGCTGCGCCTGGCCGCGCTGACGCCAACCTGCGGCGTCCGCAACATCGCCACCCAGGCTCTGGACGCCGCCGGCATAAGCTGGACAGAGGTGTTCCTGGGAGGCGGTTCCTCCGCCGTCCATGCCGCAGTGTCGGCGGGTTTGGCCGTCGCTCCCCTGTCGTATCGCGTCGCGCCCGTCGGCACCGTCGACATCGGGGAGCGGCTTGGGCTTCCCCTGCTTCCCTCCTCCGAAGTCGTGCTTCATTCATCCCTGACGGACCGGCGCTCGCGGGCGGCCCTTCGGACGCTTGCTGCGGCCTTTCGAGAGCATCGAGCGCCCGCCGGTTGACCGCGGCCGATAGAGCCGTCCTGGCGGGCGACTACAACGTCATCCCGACGGACTTGGACGTATACAAGCCCGAACGGTGGCGCGACGACGCCCTGTTTCGGCCGGAGGTGCGCGCCGCCTATGGCCGGCTGATCGGCCAAGGATGGACGGACGCACTCCGCCACCTGCATCCGGACGAACGGATCTACACCTTCTGGGACTATTTCAGGAGCGCCTGGGCACGGGATGCCGGCCTGCGGCTCGACCATCTCCTGCTTAGCCCATCGATTGCGGCCCGCCTGGCATATGCCGGAGTCGACCGCGAAGTGCGCGGCTGGCCGCATGCCAGCGATCACGCACCCACCTGGATCGACCTGCAGGACGCCCCGACGTCGGTAACAAAGGGGCGGCGGCTCAAGCCTGCCAGCGCAGCAACCGCGCCTCGATCGCGACCCCGCCCCGGTTCAACAGAAAACCGACCAAGCCCAGGACCAGGATGCCCAGCACGACCAGATCCATCTGAAAGCGCTCGCGGCCCTCGATGATCAACCCGCCGATGCCGGGGCCGACCGTCATGAAATATTCCGTGGCGATCGTCGCGAGCCAGCAATTGATCAATGCCAGCTGCAGCCCGACCAGGATCGACGGCAGTGCCGACGGCAGGAAGATCCTGGTGACGAATTGCCGCCGGCTGAAGGTCAGCACGGTGCCGATCTCGATCAGCTTGACCGAGGCGCTGCGCACGCCCTCGAACGTATTGAGTGCCACCGGCGTGAAGGCCGCGAGGGCGACGAAGACGATCTTTGCGGTCTCGCCGATACCGAACCAGATCGAGATCAGCGGAATCCAGGCGAACAGCGCGATCTGCTTGCCGGCATCGAACGACGGCCCGATCAACCCGCGAGCCAGCCCGGATAGTCCGAGCAGCGTCCCGAACGCCAGACCCGCTGCGCCGCCGATCCCGAAACCGGTCAGGTCGCGCAACAGGCTCGCCGCGAGATCGGCACCGAGATGACCGCTCGACGCCTGGCCGACGGCCGTATGGACGACCGCTTCGATTGGCGGCAGCAGGCGTGGGTCGATCCAGCCGAGATGGCTCGTGATTTCCCACAGCATCAGGAGCAATCCGGGGAGAACCAAACCGCGGAGCCGGCGGCGGGTGGGCATGGTGGACATCCGATTTCTCCCTATAGCCCCGCCACGCGCCAGCGCTGGAGCCGCGCCTCGACTAGGCCGAGGATCGCATCCATCAGGAGGCCGACCAGCCCGATGACCAGCATTCCGACGATCATCTGGTCGAGCCAGAACATTTGCCGGCTCCAGACCAGCAGGTATCCCAGCCCCTCGGACGAGGCGAGCAGTTCGACCCCGACCAGCGCCATCCAGGCATGGGTCAGGCCATAGCGGATGCCGGTGAAGATCTGCGGCACCGCCGCTGGGAACGCCACCTTGCGCAGCAGCTGAAACCGGCTGAAGCGGAAGCTTTCGGCCACCTCGACCAGCCCGCGCGGCACGGCGCGCATGCCGGCCGCCGTGTTGATCGTGATCGGCACGAACGCCGCCTTGGCGATGATGACGATCTTCAGTGTCTCGTCGATGCCGACCAGCAGCATCAGCAAGGGGATCCAGCCCAGCGTCGGCACCTGGGCCAGAGCCGTGAACAGCGGTTTCACATAATCTTCGACCGTCGGCGACAGGCCCATGGCGGTGCCGAGCAGCAGGCCCGCCCCGGCACCGGCGGCAAAGCCATAGACGACGCGCAACAGGCTGACATCGGTGTGATGCAGCAGCTCGCCACTCCCGGCCAGGTCGACGAAGGACTGCCAGACCTCGATCGGCGACGGCAGGATCTGCTGCGGTAGCCAGCCCCAGCGGGCGCTCGCCGTCCAGACCAGCAGCACAGCGAGCGGAAGAACGATAGCGAGCGCAGCCCGTCCGAACGACCGACGCAGCCAGGCGGGCGGACCGGAACGGACCGCGGACGCGAGCAGGCCGGTCGCGATCACGGGAGTGCCGCTGCCGCCTGCTGGCGTCCGGCGGCATCATAGGATCGCCAATAATGCTCGAGACTGAGATCCTTGAGCGCCGCGTCGAGATATTCGGGCTCGAACCAGCCGTCGATATCGACGTCGCGCCTGATCTGCCCGAACGCCCTCGCCTGATGGGCCAGATCCGAATAATGGCGAACCATGAGGGGATCGAGCAGCGGCGAGTTGCGGTAGTTGAGACTATCGCCGTGGAAGAAGACCTCGAGCACGTCGACCGGGGTTCCGGACCGCGCCCAGAGGTCGAACAGGGCAGCGTGGTTCTGATCCTCCGACGACCATTGCGCCGCCTTCACGAACGCCTTCACCACGCGCCGGGTCAGGTCCGGATGGGCCTGGGTGAACCCGTCCAAGCCCAGCAGCGATGCATAGCGGCCGAAGGCAGGATTGTCGCCCTGGCTCGTGTAGGCGATCCGGGCCAGCCCGGTCTGCGCGAGCGCGATCAGTTCGGTGTCGCCGAAGGCCGCATCGATGTCCTTGGCGGCGAGGGCCGCCGGCGCCGCACTGTCGTCCAGGCTGATGACCTTCAGGTCCTGCTCGGACAGGCCATGGGCGGCCAGCACCTTGTCGACCGCGAGCTGGGTGTTCGTGCCGCGGAAGATCGCGACCTTGCGGCCCTTCAGGTCCTCGATCGTCTTGATGTCGCTCGACACCGGCACCGCCAGGAACACCGGCTTGTGAGCGCCGCTGGCCAGAAGGATGCGGGTCTTCAGCCCGTTCGCACGGCCGATGATCGACGGCAGGTCGCCCTGGTAGGCGAAGTCGAGCTGGCTGTTCGCGAAGGCTTCGTTGACCGCCGGGCCCGCCCCCTTGAAGAAATACCATTCGACCTTGACCGAGGGGTCGTCCAGGAATTCCTTCTCGACGAACTGGCCCGCTCGCGCCGTCGCGGCCGAAGTGCCGTTGGCATAGGGGACGTTGCCGACGCCGATCGCGGCATAGCCGATGCGGATGGTCACGGGCTCGGCCGCCCTGGCCTTGAGCACGCCGGCGCCGGCAAGCGCCAGCAAGGTTCCCGCCAGCACCAGGGAGGAACGGAGGAGCAGGCTCATCGGAGCACCTCGGGAGGACGGTTTCGGGTCATCATGCCGACCGTGCCGAGGCGATCGCCGCCACCGCCGGGTCGCGCCGCGGCACGCGCGGCGGCAGCAGAGCCACGGCGGGCTTGTCCCCGACCGTCGCTTCGAGCGTCGAGAGCACCTGGTTGCGCAAGCGCAGCAAGCGTTCGTCGCTGCGTTCGCGCGGATGTTCGAGCGGTATATCGAAGATCCGCGCGATCCGGCCGGGCCGCGGCGCCATGACCACGACCCGATCGCCCAGGTAGACCGCCTCGTCCACGTCATGGGTGACGAGGATCATGGTGATCCGCTCCTGCGCCCAGATCTGCTGCAGCTCGCTTTGCAGCCGGGCCCGGGTCAGCGCATCCAGCGCACCGAACGGCTCGTCCAGCAGCAGGATCGCCGGCCGGTTGACCAGGCCGCGCGCGATCGCGACCCGCTGCGCCATGCCGCCCGACAGCTGGTGCGGATAGGCCCGCTCGAAACCGACGAGCCCGACCAGCGCCACGTGCTCGGCCACCGCCCGCTTGCGCGCCGCACGATCCAGCGGCGAGTTTTCCAGGCCGATCGCGATGTTCTCGGTGACGGTGAGCCACGGGAACAGGCGGGCTTCCTGGAACACGATGCCGCGTTCCAGGCTTGGACCCACGATCGGCGTATCCTGTTGCAGGATCTCGCCGTCATAGCCCGCATCGAGGCCGGCTATGAGCCGCAGCAAGGTCGACTTGCCACAACCGCTGGCCCCGACGATCGTCAGAAACTCGCCGGCGCCGACCTGCAGATCGATGCCGTCGAGCGCCTTCAGGGGAGAGCCGTCGACGCGGAATGACTTGCAGAGATCGTGGATCGCGAGATCGCCTTGCTGCGCCATGGTGATGGATCCTATTCCGCCGCCTGAACCGACGGCGCCCTGCTCCACGCCCGATGCGCCGGCCGTTTCAGGCCGAGATTTTCGCGCAAGGTCCGGCCTTCGTACTCGGTCCGGAACAGGCCGCGGCGGCGCAATTCGGGAATGACCAGCTCGATGAAATCGTCGAGCCCGCCCGGCAGATAGGGCGGCATGATGTTGAAGCCGTCGGCGCCACCATTGACGAAGCGGTCCTCGAGCTGATCGACGATCTGTTCCGGCGTGCCCACGACCTGCCAATGGCCGCGCGCGCCGGCGACCCGCAGGTAGAGCTGGCGGATGGTCAGCCCGTCGCGACGCGCGAGGTCAATGACCAGCTGCTGCCGGCTTTTGCTGGCATTCGTCGCCGGCAGCTCGGGCAAGGGGCCATCGAGCGGATAGGCCGAGAGATCGACGCCGGCGGACAGATGCGACAGCAGCGACAATCCCACCACCGGATGGATCAGCGCCTGCAGCTGCTCGAACTTCTCCCGCGCCTCGGCTTCGGTCCGGCCGACGACCGGGAAGACGCCGGGCAGGATCTTGAGGTCATCGGGCGAACGGCCGTATTTCGCGAGCCGCCCTTTGACGTCGCCGTAGAATGCCTGCGCCTCGGCCAAGGTCGGGGTCGCGGTGAAGATCACCTCGGCGGTCTCGGCCGCGAGTTCCTTGCCTGCGTCCGATGCGCCGGCCTGGACCACGACCGGATGGCCTTGCGGCGGGCGGGCGACGTTGAGCGGCCCGCGCACTTGGAAATGCGGGCCTTTATGATCGAGGATATGAAGCTTCTCGGGCTCGAAATAGATCCCGCTGTCCTTGTCGCGCGGAAAGGCGTCGTCTTCCCAGGTGTCCCATAGCCCGCGCACGACCTCGGCGAATTCGCGCGCGCGCTCGTAGCGGTCGGCATGGGCTGGGTGGGCATCCCGGCTGAAATTCTGCGCCTCGGCCTCGTTCGACGAGGTGACGAGATTCCAGCCGGCCCGGCCGCCGCTCAGATGATCGAGCGAGGCGAACTTCCGCGCGATGTGGAACGGTTCGTTGTAGGTCGTGGACGCGGTCGCCACGAGGCCGATGCGTTCGGTCACGGCCGAGAGCGCCGACAGCAGCGTGATCGGCTCGAACTGCGCCACATAGCGGGTGGCCGTCCGGCTCAGGGCCGGCAGGTCGTTGCCGCGAACACCGGCGCTGTCGGCCAGGAACACCAGGTCGAACTTCGCCGCCTCGGCCTTGCGGGCGACCTCGGCATAATGGGCGAAATTCACCCCGGCATCGGCCTGCGCATTCGGATGGCGCCAGGCGGCGACGTGATGGCCGGTCGGATACAGAAAGGCGCCGAGCTTCATTTGGCGGGGCGGGTGAGCCATGGCTCGCTCCTCTATTGGGTGACGGGCGTGGGCGGCACGATCGCGGCCTCGGCGTCGTAGCGCGCCCAATGGTTTTCGAGTTTCAGGTCCTTGAGCGCGCGGTCGAGATAGACGGTGTCGAACCAGCCGGCGATGTCGACGTCGCGCCGGACCAGGCCCAGCGCCTTCACTTGCACCGCCTTGTAGCGATAGGTTTCGACCGCCAGGTCATCGAGCAGCGGCGAAGTCCGATAGTTCAGCGTCTGGCCCGCGTAGTCGGCGCGGAACACGCCGATCGGCGTGCCCGACTTGGCCCAGATCCCGAACAGCGCCTCGCGATGGGTTTCGTCCGACGCCCAGTCCGACGCGCGCAAGGTGGCGGTGACGATCCGCTGGGTCAGGTCCGGATGGGCCTGCTCGAACCGTTCCGTCACCAGCAGGTGGTTGCTGGTCACCGTGCTGGGGTCGCCCTTGGTCGTGAACGCGATCCGCGCCAGCCCCTGGTCGACCAGGGTCAGGAGTACGGCCTTGCCGAAGCCGCCGTCGACCTCGCCGGCCGCAAGCGCGGCAAGCGCGGTCGGGTCGTCCATGTTGATGAACTGAAAGTCCCGGTCCGCGAGACCGCGCGCGGTCAGCACCCGCTCGGTTGTCAGGTGCGTGCTGGTGCCCCGGAACTGGGCGACCTTATGCCCCTTGAGATCCTCGATCGATCGGATCGGCGACGCGGTCGGCACGACCAGATAGAGATTGTCGCGCCCGCCGGCCGCCATCAGGATCCTGGTCTTCAGCCCGATGGCCCGCGCGGTCAGCGACGGCAGGTCGCCCATATAGGCGAAATCGAGCTGGTCGTTCGCCAGCGCCTCGTTGGTCGCAGGACCCGCGCCCCGGAAATAGAACCATTGGACGTGGATGTCGGATCGATCGGCGAATTCCCGTTCGAGATATTTCTCGGCCGCGACCAGGCCTGCAATGCCCGACACGTTTTCCCGGCCGCCGGCGCCGATGCCGGCGAAACCGACGCGGATCGTCAGGGGCTCGGCCTGGGCCGCCGTTGCGCAGGACAGCAGCACGAGGGGCAAAATGTATGGAAGCGCGCGGATAGGCATCGGCTTCATTCCGCCGCCACGGCCCGGCGCGCCGGGTGCGCGGGGCGCCGAAGGCCGAGGTTTTCACGCAAGGTGCGGCCCTCGTATTCTGTGCGGAACAGACCGCGCCGGCGCAGCTCGGGCACGACCAGCTCGATGAAATCGTCGAGCCCGCCCGGCAGATGGGGCGGCATGATGTTGAACCCGTCGGCGGCGTCGTTCTGAAAGCGCTCCTCCAACCGGTCGACGATCTGCTCGGGCGTGCCGACCAGCTGCCAATGCCCGCGCGCGCCGGCGATCCACAAATAGAGCTGGCGGATCGTCAGGTTCTCGCGCCGCGCCAGATCGATCAGCAGCTTCTGCCGGCTCTTCGGCCCATTCGTCTCCGGCAGATCCGGCAACGGCCCGTCGAGCGGGTAGCCCGACAGATCGACGCCCCCGAGGGTCGAGCCCAGCAGCGACAGTCCAACCACCGGATGGATCAGCGCCTGCAGCCGCTCGAACTTCTCCTGCGCTTCGGCTTCGGTGCGACCGACGACCGGGAACACGCCGGGCATGATCTTCAGGTCGTTCGGATGCCGGCCGTACCTCGCGAGCCGGCCCTTGACGTCGGCATAGAAGGACTGGCCCTCCTCCAGCGTCTGGGCGGCGGTGAAGATGACTTCGGCCGTCTCGGCGGCGAGCTCCCGTCCGGCGTCGGACGAGCCGGCCTGGACCACGACCGGATGGCCCTGGGGCGAGCGCGCGACATTGAGCGGCCCCTGCACCTGGAAATGCTTGCCCCGGTGGTTCAACACATGAAGCTTGCCGGGGTCGAAATAGGCGCCGCTGTCCTTGTCGCGCAGGAACGCGTCGTCTTCCCAGCTGTCCCACAGACCGGTGACGACCTGGGCAAACTCGCGCGCCCGTTCATAGCGGTCGGCATGGGCCGGATGGGCATCGCGGTTGAAATTGAACGCCTCGCTGTCGCTGGACGAGGTCACCAGGTTCCAGCCTGCACGACCGCCGCTCAGATGATCGAGCGAGGCAAAGGCGCGCGCCAGGTGGAACGGCTCGTTGTAGGTCGTCGATGCCGTCGCGACGAAGCCGATGGTGCTGGTCAGCGGCGCCAAGGCGGAGAGCAATGTCAGCGGCTCGAACGTCACGACCTGGCCGTAACGGCTCAGCGGTTCGATGGATCGTTCGCGAATGCCGTTGGTGTCGGCCAGGAAGACGAGATCGAACTTGGCCCGCTCGGCGGCCTGCACCAGTCCGAGATGGTGCCGGAAATCATGGCCGGCATTGGCCTCTGCCTCCGGATGCCGCCAAGCCGCGATATGGTGCCCGGTCGCCTGGAGAAAGGCGCCGAGTTTCAGGCCGCTTCGTCGCTGTGCCATTCAGACCTCGCTCTATTTTCGTTCTGGATGCGACCGTCATTTGCGGGCGGAAAGGCCATCGACCGCACGCTCCGCGGCATGGATGGACTTGAACAGGCGGCGATCGAACTCGTCGAACCGCGGCGACGCGGCGAAGAAGCGAAAGCCCGCTTGCTCGCGAATGACGATGCCGGCGCTGAACTCGGCCGCTTCGATGATGTAGGCTGCAGACATGACGGCTCCTCTCGGGCCCGGCCCCACAGGGTCGGACCGTCGCTTTTCAACGAATGGAAAAGGGACGTGGGGATCAGCGGCAGGCGTTAGGCCTGATGACCCCTGGAAGAGCATCGACAGCGATGGAACATGGGTGAACTCCCGGGCGAAGAATCGGCCCACGGGAATTCGTCCCGTGGCGCTTTAGCGTTTTATGTCGCGGCGCAAGCTGGCCTTCAAATTCCCGCGGCTCTCCGAAGAGAACGACCCGACGCTAGCCGGGCGCTTCCGTTCTGTCAAACCTATTTCACGTGCAAAAACGTACATTGCAGCATATATTACAAAATAAATATGTTAATTAAGCAATGTTGTTGGCCCCAGGGCCTGGGCAAATTCGCTTTCCACGGCCCGGCCGGAAGATGATCGGCAAACAGAGGCCCCGAATGGAGGCAAGACGGCCTTGATTTCCGAAGATCCTCAAACTCAAACGACCTGTACGGCGACGGAACCGAGCGGGCCGAAGTCCGCATGCAGCGGATCGCCCGAAGCCGATCCGCCGCCGGTTTCAAGGCGTGATCGAGGTGAGGACCTTGATCTCCGCCGGTTCGGCCAGGAGTTCGCCCAGGCGATCGGCCAAGGCCTTGAAATAAGGCCGCTGGAAGTGAGCGTCGAGGTCGGCGCGGGACCGCCAGACTTCGTAATAGACGAATAGGGCCTGATCGTCGGCCGGCTGGTTGATCTCGTACGTCACGCAGCCAGGCTCCGCGCGCGATGGCGATACCAGTGCCAGCAGGGAACGTCTGGCCTCATTCTCCTGGCCGGGCTTCGCGCGGAGGATCGCCACGACCCGGACCGGGCCGCCGGCCGACGCCTCTTGTGCATCCGCCTGGATGGCGCAAGCACCGATCGCGGCGGCGATCAGCAGGATCACGACCAGCGTCCTGCGCGTCCGGACGACCCGGAGACGATTTTCGAATAATGACATTAGCGGCTCCCTTCGGTTCTCAGCAAGATAAGCACTCGGGGCAATGCCCGCTCGCCCGCCGTCGTCGCTGCTCACGTCACGGTGTAGCCCCCATCGGCCAGCAGGCCGTGGCCCGAGATGAAGCTCGCGTCGTCGGAGGCAAGGAACGCCACGATCTTGGCCATCTCCTCCGGCGTGCCCATCCGGCCCGGAACGGATGCGGCGCCGAAGTCCCGCTTGGCCTGTTCCGATGGCCAGATGCGATCCTGGAACGGCGTGTCGATCAGGCCGGGGCAGAGGGCGTTCACCCGCACGCCCCGGCTGAACCATTCGAGCGACGCCGTCTTGGTCAGGCCCAGGACTGCGTGCTTGCTGGCGATGTAGAGCGCCGCATTGGCGAAGCCGATCACCCCGCCCATGGAAGCGTTGTTGATGATCACGCCCGCCCCCAGCGCCAGCATCGCCCGCGCCTGGTGCTTCATCGACCAGAACACGCCCCGGACATTGGCGTTGAAAACCGTGTCATAGACGGCGTTCGCCTGGTCGAGGAACGGCGTGAACGCCCCTTCGGTGCCGGCATTGTTGAAGGCAACGTCGATCCGGCCATAGGTCGCGACGGTACGGGCGACGAAATCCGCCACGTCCTGCTCGACGTTGACGTCGCCCGCCACGGTGGTGGCCTCGAAACCTTCGCGCCTGATCTCGGCAACGAGAGCCTCGATTTCCAAACTCCGGCGGGCGGTGGCGACGAGCTTGGCGCCCCGGCGGGCGAGTTCGAGCGCTGCCGCGCGGCCGATGCCGGAACTGGCGCCGGTGACGAGGGCGACCTTGCCATCGAGCGTACGGGGTGGGTGCAGTGCCATGTCCTGGTCCCTCTGAAACGATCCAGCCCGTGGAAAGGGCTGGCGTCAGGAATTTTGGGTTTCAGAACAGATCTGATTAGATGCACAATCCTGATCATGATGATGAATGGAATATATCAATGCGTGGCGCCGAGCTCGGAGAACTGGCCACATTCCTTGTCGTCGCCCGGCACCGGAGCTTCAGGCAGGCCGCCGTCGAGCGTGACGTCGCCTCGTCGGCGATCAGCCACGCCATCCGCAGCCTGGAAGAACGGGTCGGTGTGCGGTTGTTCCACCGCACGACGCGAAGCGTCTCGCTGACCGAAGCCGGCGAACGGTTCCTGGCCGAGCTGTCGCCGGCCTTCGACCAGATCGGCCAGGCGCTCGACGGCCTCAATTCCTTTCGCGACACGCCGTTCGGGACCGTGCGGATCAACGTGCCCAAGTCGATCGCCCCGTTCGTGCTGCACGACGTGATGGGGCCGCTGCTGCGCCAGAATCCCGGCCTGCGACTGGACGTCGTGGCGACGGACCGGCTGGTCGACATCGTCGAGGATGGTTTCGACGCCGGCGTCCGTTTCGGCGAGCGCCTGTCGCAGGATATGATCGCGGTCCGCATCAGGCCGCGCTTGCGCTTTGCCGTGGTCGGCTCACCGGCCTATCTCGACGGCCGCACGCCGCCGCAGGTGCCGGGCGACCTCGAGGACCATGCCTGCATCCGCTACCGCTATCCCGGTGGAGCAATCTTCAACTGGCAGTTCCAGCGCCAGGGCAAGGTGGTCGATGTGGAGGTCGACGGCCCGGTAACGCTCGACGATCAGGAACTGATGGTCGAAGCCGCCTTGCAGGGGTGCGGCCTCGCCTATGTCTGGGACGATCGCGTAACCGCCTCCCTGGCGAGCGGCGCACTGGTCCGGTGCCTCGACGATTGGTGCGCTTTCGACGACGGGCTGTTCCTGTACTACCCGAGCCGCCGCCACCTATCCGCCGGGCTGCGCGCCCTGATCGACATGATCAAGGTCACCGGAGTCAGATAAGAGTGCCATCTGTCCAGCCTGCAGAAGCCGCCATGCGCCGACCTTGTCGAGTACTCCCGACACGCAGCGCGCTAGAGGTTCGCCCGCTTCCTAAGTGTACTTATCGGTGCGGACAGCAGGACCTTTCCCGCTACTCCCGTCGTGAATTTCGCGCATCGGTTGCCGAGGAGGTCTGCGGTGAGTGAAGCCTGGCGATTCCGCTGCAACTCAGCCCTCGGGCTGTCGCCACTTTTCTTTGGACACTCTTCTCCGTAAGGTAATGCCCAGGTGACGAGCCTGCTTCGACGCACTATCAGTATGTGTCGAACCAAAGCTGGCAAATGGCCGCGCGCATTTTTCGGACGACTTCGGGAGTGTCGAAGGCATGACGCAAAGTTTTATCTTCGGGCCCTTCGTCCTTATTCCTGAACAACGGCAGCTGATGCGCGACGATCAGGCAATAGCGCTCGGCAAGCGTGTATTTGATCTGCTGACCGCACTCGTCAAAGGTCGGGAGTTGACGTGCGATGCACTGAAGCACCTGGTTTGGCCGGAATTGCCGATGATCGGTGACCATAACCTGGCCGTGGCGCTGTCGTCACTCCGGGGAATCCTGGACGACAGGAGCCGACCACCGCGTTTCATCGCGACACTCCCCGGGCGGCGGTATCGATTCATCGCTCCGGTAACGATGGTCGAAACCCAACCGAAAACCCCGGCCGTCGTGCCGTCCCGACCGAAGAGCGCCCATAATCTCCCGGTGAAAATCACCCGGCTGATCGGCCGCGAGGCCGATACTGCGGCCGTCGCCACCGTGGTAAGCAGCCATCGTGCCGTTACGTTGGTCGGAACGGGGGGCATCGGAAAAACCCGCCTCGCGCTCGCCGTTGCGGAGGCAGTCTCGCCGCAATTTCACGATGGCGTATGGCTCGTCGAGCTCGCTTCGCTGTCGTCTGGCGAGCGAATTCCCGGCCTGATCGCCTCGGTTCTGGGCATGGCGGCGGAAGGCGACCCCTTGTCGAGCGTCATCAAGAGCTTGCGAGAGCAGAATTTATTGCTGGTTCTGGACAATTGCGAGCACCTGATCTCGGACGTCGCCGCCGCCGCCGAAGCGATTCTCCACGGCGCGCCCGGCGTACGGGTCCTCGCGACCAGCAAGGAGCCCTTGGGCATTGCCGGAGAACATCTCTACTGGCTTTCCGTGCTCGCCTCCCCCGAAATCGGTGACGAACTCTCGGCCGCCGAAGCCTTGAAGTATCCCGCGGTCGAACTCCTGGCCGATCGCGTCGAGGGAGCGCTCGGAACCTATACGCTCAAGGATTGCGACGCTTCGACGTTCGCTCAAATCTGCCGACGTCTCGACGGCATTCCCCTTGCCCTCGAACTTGTCGCGAGCCGCTTCCGGACGATGGGGTTGAACGAGATCGCAGGTCATCTCGACGATCGTTTCACGCTCCTGACCAAAGGGTTCAGAACCGCCTTGCCGCGCCAGATGACCCTCGAAGCGACCATGGACTGGAGCTACAACTCCGTTTCCGAACCCGGACGGGTGCTTTTACGCCGGCTGTCGATCTTCATCGGCGAATGGACGGCCGCTGCCGCGCGTTTCGTCACGGCAGACGATCTGCTTCCGGAATCCGGCATAGACGACCTGCTGCTGCTGCTCACGGACAAGTCGTTGATCGTCGTCGATCAAACCCACTCCGAGCCCCGCTATCATCTGCTGGAGACGATGAGGTACTACGCCGAGCGGATGGCCATCGGGTCCGACGAGTTCGATTGTCGACCCCGCCTCGCCCGATGGCTCCTCGACCGCTTCCGGACGGCGGAGGTCGAACGCGAGGTGACATCCGACGAAAGATGGCTCGCTCGATATGCACCCGACATTGCGAACATACAGACGGCGCTCAAATGGGCCTTCGATGCCGGCGGAGATCCATCGCTCGGCGCGACGCTTCTCGCCTATTCGGGCATGATCTGGTCGATGGCGGGCTGTTACGTCGACGAAGGCCGATGGCTGTCGATTGCCGAGGCGAAGCTCCCTGCGATGCCCCCAGAAGTCGCGGCCCGCATCGGGCGCATGCGTCTGCTGAAGGTGCCATATGACGACCCCTCGATCTGGCCGACGGCTCAGACCGTCTTGCGCTTGGCAAAATCGACGGGAGACGAGTATCTCCTGAGCAGAGTCATCATCGCGAGCGTACCATTTGCTCTCGCATCGAATAATCTTCAGGAAGCCGAAGCGTTGCTTCGTGAAGCGTCCCTCCTGATCGACGCGTCGATATCGACCCGCACTCTTGCGCTCTGGCATCTGCATATGGCGCGGACAGCCCGGTCGCTGGGACAGGTTTCTCGCGTTGAAGTCCATTTCGAGCAGGCCATCGAGATCGGCCTCAAGGTCGGTGCGACGAAGCTGGTCGCGAGCGCCTATCACGAGCTGCTGTTCCGCCGCGATCAAATCGATGAGGGGATCGCGATCTTTCGTCAAATGATCGACAGGGCCAATGGACAGCCGGGCCAACGCAGCTTGCGTGCCTACCTGCTGGGCCTGTTGAGCGGCTATTTGATCATGAAGGGCGATTGGGAGCCGGCGTTCGACAGCGGCCTTCGCTCGCTGAGGATGTGGCGGCAGATCGGCCATCCCGTCGCCTTCCTTCCCCTTTTGGATCGCCTTGCCGCGATCGCTGCCGCCTCGGGTCGCTCGGAACAAGCGGCGAGGCTGCTCGGATACTGCGACGCGGGTTACGCCTCCAGGGGTGTTCCGCGCCGACCCGCGCTCGAAGTCATCAGCGACACGACGCGTGCCAGGCTCGGGCGACGGATCTCGAACGAGAGACTGGCCATCTTGCTGGCCGAAGGGGCTGCCTTGAGCGAAGATCAGGCGGTCGATAGTGCCCTGGCAACCCCGGCCATTGCATAAGGGAAAGAGCGGCACCACGGGCGCCCGGCGCCGCCCACGGCTGCGAAGGGTCTCTCAGCCAGACGGGCTCGATCGAGCTTCTAAACGGTCCGGATGACCGGCGCCTTTGCTTTGAGGCCGGCCGACGCAAATTGACGCAGATTGGCCGGAGCGTCCGAGACATCAGCCGGCCTCACCTCGGCCAACAGCCAGTCGCGTAGCTTCGACACGTTTGCATTTCGTTCGATGGTCGCCCCTCGGACAAGATACACCGCCTTCTTGCACGGCACGCTGTAACGGAACGGCGTAACCAGCAGTCCTTCGGCAATCTCGTCGGCGACGAGCGAGCGGCGCACGAGTGCGACGCCGATCCGATGCAGGGCGGCGTCGACCAGCAACGACGCCGTATAAAAGCCGATCGGATTGGAAAGACGGTTGGCATCGATGCCAACCTTCCTGATCCAGGCGCCGCAATCGGTGCCGCCGGTATGGAGCGCGTCCTGACCGCCCTCATGGAGCAGTCGGCCGCGAAGCAGATCGACAGGGTGATGCAGGCGGAATTTTGCCTGATAGTCGGGCCGGCATACGGCGATCAACTCGTCGTCGATGAGCTTGATTGCTCCGGGCTCCTCCCGCTCCGCCAGCTGAATGGACAGGTCGGTGTTGTCATAGGGGCCGAGATCGTTTTCATCGGGGATGATCAATTTCACCTCGACCGTTCCCAAGTCCGCCGTCAGGCGATTGAACCTTGGAAGCAGCCAATGCTGCGCGAAGGCATTGAATACGGTCAGACGTACCGCCGAAATCGGGCTCTGGGCGCTTCTCGCCGCATCTATCAGGCTGCCGATGATTTCCTGCACGATCGTCTGATAGCGCGCACCCGCAGCGGACAACCGGACCTGGCCGTTTTCGCGCAGGAAAAGCGGAAAACCCAAATGCTCTTCCAGGCCTTTCAATCGAATACTGGCCGCTGCTTGGGTGATGCCGACCTCGTCCGCCGCGCGTGTAATGCTTTTCAGCCGGGCGGCGGCTTCGAAAGCGATGAGTGATCCTATCGAGGGTAGGCGTTTGTTCACGATCGACCCTCCACGTATTTCGAAGCTCACCCGGCCAGCAAAAATTACGCACTCCTGGGCGGAATGCCGATGTGAACGATCGGAGTGTCTCGATGAGAATTTGGTAACGTCGACACTACAGCGCGCGGAAGTTGGAAATCATCTTTCGCGTAGTATGGTAAAGATCTTCACATCTCCAAAATAACGTTCGCATTTAATTTCGTTATTAGATCATCACTCCTCCAGTCAAATCGGCTAAAATCCTCTCAATGAAACGAGCGATGCAAATTGATCCGTTTTTATTTTGCTGCCGAGAGGGCGATCTCGCCAGATCGACGCCGGTGAACGGGATGGAGAACTCATCCTGATCGATCCCAGGGGCCAGTGATGACGCCGGCGATCAAAGCCTGGGAAGTTTACATCGTCGCTCGATGACGCCCGGCTGAAATGTAGGAAATGAAATGCCGCAGATATCCGCGGGTCCAATCCGGGAATGCCCGCCGCTCTCGCCTTTCAGGCGCAGGCGCTACAGGCCCGTATGTGGGATCGGACCCAATCTATTCTGCAATTCACGGTCATCGCGCCAATTCTCTCCAGAATTTCTGATGACCTAGGCGCCTGCACCAAGAACTGCCGCAAATTTCTCAGAATCTTCATCAAAATTTTTGAATTGCCGCGCTTCCGGCTCCAGCCCCAGACTTCACGAAGCGGAAGGCCTTCCAGCCTTTCCCTATGAAAATCACGAGGCAATGGGCGTGTCGCTGATCAGCAACATGCATGCGACGGCGCATGCGTGGGCGATCCGGAAAGCCGTCTCCGAAAAGTGAATTTCTTGCATGACCCGCGGACGCAGATCGGCGGGAAGACCAAGACGGACGGTCGACGTAGTAAGGAGAAATGTCGTGAGGATCGCGTTAGGAGGAACGTACTGGCAGACGACGGTAGTATCCCCTCCCCCGCCGCCGCCGCCCCCACCGGCGGCCGAGGTCAGCGCCGCCTATTCCACGATTGCAAAAGGCTTGAGCAGCGGCAAGACGATGCAGCAGGCGATCGCCGACGCGTCGGCCAATACCACGCTCAGCGCGCAGGCGATCGCTGAGGCCGCGTTGCTGATCCAGGTTCAGCGCAATGCGCAGATCCCGCCAGCCGCAGGGGCCTCGCCTTCCGATCCCTTCGAGCAGGCCGCCACCCAGCTGGGCAACCTCACCGGGCCTGGCGGCGAGACGGTGATCAGTCCGTATGTGCTGAGCAATGCCAAGAACGCGATGGAAGGCGGCACGGTCTCGGCATCGCCGGGTCTGACCATGTCCAGCTACAACGCGCCCGGTTGCAGCGCGAATAGTGCGGTGCCGGATGTGGTCCCCGCGCTGCCTCCGGGACAATCGTCGCCCACGGTCAGCCAGGCCCTGGCTCAGATCCAGCAATATGAAAATGAGGGCATGTCCTTCCAGGAGGCCTTGGGGGCTGCGCGCGTGCAGTTCGGCGGAAGCGTTGCCAATGAGGTGACCCTTGCCGAGGCCTCGTTGGCCAACCATGCGCCGGGACAAGTCGATGCCTATGCGAATGACCCGAGCGGCAGCGATCCGATCCAGCTGGCTTCCAAGCAGATCTCATCGCTTAACTTGTTCAACCAATCGGTCCTGGATACGGCGACCAAGAACATGACGGCGACACTGCCCACGACGCCCGTGGACAGCACCGCCGCGCAAGCGGCCGGCGCCAAATTGGCCAAGGACCAGGCCAACAACGCGAGCCCCGCCACCATCGCGGCCGACATGGCGGCCTATCGCCAGGCGCTCATCCCGGAACTGGATGCGATCACCGGCAAGACCGGCACCGCCTGGATGGGTCCGGATGACCTCGACAACGATCCGACATCGCTCGATGCCTGGCTCAAGGGCACGGTCGCGGTGACGCAGCAGAATCTGTTGGGATTGGGCCAGGCGGCCTATGGCACGGCGCCCAACTCGACGGAAAACCAGGCACTCGACACGGGCTGCCAGGACATCGACGCTGCCTTCAACGACATTCAGACGTTGATCGATGTCGGCGGTACGAAAGGCAATGCCGCGCAAGCCCAGCAGCTGACCGGCGATCTGCTGGGGCAGGGATTGATCGACAAGAACGGTAATCCGGTCGCGAACAGCACCAGCAATCCCACTTCCGAGCTCGAATACGACGACATCATGAATGATCCGTCGATCCAGCAGCTGAAGAGCACCGCCCAGAGCGACATCATCGCCGCCGCCGACCCGACCCAATGCGTGGGCCAGTCGGGAGCCGAGAGTGCCTTGCTGAAAACCTCGCGCGTCCTCGGTACCTATCAGGGTTCGGTATTCTATTCGTCCCTCCTGGCCGGGACCATAGGGTCGGCACCGGTCCAGCAGCTCTTCAAGGACCTGGACGACGTGGGCGGAAGTACCGGCCCCGACGTTCTGCACAATCAAACTGCGGTGATGAAGGCCGTCAACGATCCGGCGGACCTGGATCTGAGCAACGCGCTCTACAATACGGACTATAAGACGTCCGTCGAAAATGCCGTCAAAAACGACACCTGGACGACGCCCGACGGCAGCATCTTGTCATTGGGAACGGCGCAGCAGGCCCCGGAATATTACGCCGACGTCTCGAACCTGTATGACTCGCTCGGCGGGGGCAGCACGTCGGATGGCAAGAGCTTGCGCACGATCGTCACCAATCGCATGAACAGCGATAATTTCGTCGGGAACAGCTATTACGGCTCGCTGACGCCGAACGGCAAGAACGAAACCATCAAGAGCTTCTTCCTCGGTTCGATCAACGGCCAGAATGGCAATCCCGACGGCGACCCCCAATTGTACGTGGACATCGCCGACACGGACAAGAACAGCAATACGGTCAGCTTCATCAAAGCCGAGTTGCCAGGCAAGCTGAGTGCGACATCGGCGGCCAATGCCGTGCCGGCCTATCAGCAACCGGGCGTCGCCGTATTGCCGAGCGGCCCGATCACGATCACCTCGCGCGCAGACCTCAGCAACGTGCTGGGCGTCGCCTACAATCTGACGCCCACCGCCAATCCGGCGGCGGACGGATCGCAATACAACGGCAACTCCATCGTCTACGGCAGCACGACCCTGACCGATCTGGTGAACGCGACGCTCGCCTCGCAGAACCAGACCGACGTCAGCGCGCTCGACCCCATCATCCTGACGCTGGTTGCGACGCAATACTGGAGCCAGGGCGAGGATCCCAATAAAGCGACGCCACAATGTCTGTGGCTGGAAGAGACCGTCGGCGACGCCGGACACAGCTATCTGGGGCCCGGCGGCGCGCCGGCGCAATCCACCTACCAGGACTGGCAGAAGAACAACGGCCTCGGGCCGGGCACTCTTCAGTCGCAGGAGCGCGTCGTCACGAACGCTGCCGGCCAGCAGCTGGTCAATTGGAACCAGACCAACATCACGGCGCCCGAAAGCTGGGAAGAAAAGGCGCTGCATGTCACCGAGGTGGTCGCCACGGTCGCCGCCGTCGCCGTGACGACCTTCGTGGCGCCGGAGGCCGAAGGGCTGCTGTTGCCGATGCTCTACGACGCGGCCCAGGCCTATTTCACGGTGACGAGCATCTCAGGTGCCGTCCAGGCCGCCAAGAACATCGCGAAGAATCCGACCTCGTGGCGGACCTGGGTCGGCAACGGCTTCACCATCGCGGCGGACGTGTTCATGGGGTCGACCGGCATCGGCCACTTCGGCCTGACCCGGGTTCCGGCGCTGCTCGGACGCGGCCTCGAGGTCGGCCAAGCTGTGGACCAAGGCCTCGACGTCACGCGCGGTGGCCGCGTCCTGGCGGCGCTGACCGACAACACGGCCGGCGCCAAGACCTATATGGCACTGGCGGGCGCGCCGGACGGCCTGATGACGGCCTTGAACGTCGCCCATAAGGGCTCTGCCCTCACCAACGGCGTCCTGATGGGCGTGCAGGGCTTCCAGATCGGCGATGCGCTGGTCCATGGCCAATCGGTCTCGGCCAGCACGATCATCCAGTTCGTCACCACGATCGGCATGGGGCAGTTCGGCAAGGTCTTCGGGATCGACCACATCACCAGCCTGCGCGGCGGCGACAAGACGGGCGAGGCGCCCGTCACCGTTCCGCCGGATACCGAGGCTGCCCCGGCGGACCTTACGGCCGGCGGGTTGCCGACCTCGATCACGGTCGACCAGATCGCCTCATGGGCTGTCAGCACGCCCGCGACCGGAGCCGATACTGGTTTCATCGTCGCCGGCGACGGGTCGGCGCGGCCGGTCGCGACGGGCGGCGGTCGTCCGGCGGCTGCGCCAAAACACCAAACCTCGTCCGCACCGACAGAAGGCCCTGCGACGACCGTCGATGAGACCACGCTCGCGACACCCTTGATCATATCCGCAACCGCGCTGACAGTGACGTCATCGGAGACCAATGCCGACGATGACCAGCCTTCGGCGCGCTCGGGTGGCAGGCGGCATCGTGCGGATGTCGGTTCGTTGGCAATGGATGAAAATCATTCTGGCTCGAATCCAAACGGTATCGAGCATGTCGGCACCGAGCCTTCGAGCGAACCCCCGACAACACGCAAGTTGCTCCAGACGGTTGGCTCCGAATCGCCGGTGCCCGAAGCCTGTCAGCGCCAAGGCTGCGGGGGACAAATCGAAGATGGCACCTGTACCCGGTGCGGTCTTGGGCCGGACCAAACGGATTTCTTTACACTCCGCAGTCTATCCGGCGAGCAGATTGCAGAACTTCCAGAGCTAACCCCCCAGGAGGCGCTTTTCGCGACAGACGTAAATAACGAAATTTTAGAGCGTTGGGGGGAGTATATAAATAATAATAAAAAAATCCCCATAGAAGATCTCGTCCATTACATCCCGGATGGGTCCGTCCGACTCGGCGTTATGGCGCGATATTTCCGGGGGATAGAGGGTGGCCCAAAGGTTCTGATTCGAAAATCGACTCTCAATCCAGACGAGCATTCCGATATCATGCGTAAGGCGTACAATGTTTCGCCTGATGAAACCATATTGGATATAGGAACAGCGAGAAGCACGCTGGCACACGAAATTCTGCACCACTACACCTCGACTTATTTCGACCAAGACGTTTCTAGCTTCATGCGCTCTTTTCAATATTCTGACGAAAAGCCGGTGAATTTGGCGGAGGGGATCACAGAGCTGCTTTCATGGCGCGGCTTCGGAAACCGTCCCGGTTTGCGCACCATTGAAGGTCACTACTCCTACGAAGACTATTTCCACCATAACGCTGTCGATGCCTTGATTCGAAGGTCACCAGTCGATGACGACGTCGTGGTATCCATGGCCTACAAGCCAGAGACTGCTGCGGCAGAGTTTCTGTTCAAGCTGGCCGGACGAAAAACCGTTTATGATGCCTACTTTGGAGGTAAGTCAGACGCCTTAGACATAGTCTATGACCTTACCGAAGGGCCCGTGACCAAGTTTTTCTCCATTTACAGTCGCCATGGAAACGTTCGTCTCGCCGAAACGGTCGCGTTGATGGACAATGCCCTGACGCCGTCGATCAGCGCCCCCACCCACACATTCGTGGCGACAGCGGCCCTCACCAAGCTGCCGAGCGACGGGACGCCTTTCAAGGCATATACTTGGCCGCTCGCCAACCGCGTGAAAATGGTGAGTCTGTCAGATTTGGGCTTTGCTGCGGAATCGAACGAGGGAAGGACAGACGCCTACCTCACGGTAAGCCGGACACCCGGCTCACCGGAGAAATACGGAACACTGATCCCGGCCGCCCCGGAGACCGGCCTGCCCCTTGGATATTCCGCCGTTCATCCAATGACCGGCGCCCTCGCCGTCGGCATGACGAAGCGCGGGCTGCTCTGGCCGGGCCGAGGAGCGCAGGACCCGGCGGCCGTCGCGGCCGCCCATGGATCGCCGGCCAGTCATGCCGTCCGCAACACGATCGAGAACGGCACCAATCCTCTGCTCGTAAGCGCCGAACATTTCCAGGAGCTGACCGACGCCCCCGCCGCCGGCCCCGAGACATACGGGATGGGCGCCGATTATCTGGATCCGGCAACGGCCGATCGGCAATTGGCACCGAAGCAGCCGGCCGAAACGCGCGCGTTCGTCCAGCCGCCCAGCCCCGTCCGGCCCTCGCGTCTCGCCATCCGCGCCGTCGCCGGATTCGGTCCGACCGACGACACGATGGCTCCTGTAAGCCTCGTAGACGGCACATCCCGCCAAGGGCTCGCCTCTGGCGACGGGACGGAAACCCGCGCAGGCGAAGCTCCCGGAAACGCTCCGGCGCCATCCGGGCTGGTAAATGCAGAGGGAATTGGCCCCCTCGACACGATCGCGCGGGGCGTCAACTATAGCCGCGCGCTCGCAGAACTTCCATTGCAAGGCGTGGCGGATATTACTTTTGCGGATGATTTGCTCAGGACGACACCTTACGAATTTCTTCTTGGCGACGATTTCGTGTACAAATGGGATAACTACAAGAATGCGATTGCGCTTCATTTTACCGATCCCACCGAGGTAACGCGGGAGCGCGCGCAGCAGATCTCGGACATTGTCGGCGTTTCGGTTCTGACACCCCGGATCGATGCACCAGCCGACTGGGAAGTCCTGACGCCGAAGCCGATGACGGCGTCCTCGGGCGACAGGATGGTTTTCGACAAGCTCAGTAGAAGAGTCTTTTCCGTGGACGAGTCCGGGGCTCGAACCGGAATCCAGCCGGAATATCACTTGGGACGGATGACCCGCGTCGGCGGTTTGGCCACCGCCTTCGAACTCGGCCCCAATCTGACCGTTGTCGTACAACGCAGCCTGGTCCGGGACTTTGCAAACAAGAAGACCCGTGAATCTGTCAACGTGGCAAACGACCTCGAGGACTTGGGCGCCCCCCATTCCGCCAAAATCCACGGAATTCTCTGGATCTTCGGGCAGAGCGCGCATGTGATGGATCGCTATGCCGCCACCGACAGCGGCCTTTGGTCGTACTCCGGCCCCCAAATATTTCCCCTTTATGACGTCAGTCTTTTCAATGAAAAGAGCGTCGAAAGTCTCGAGGCGACGAAGAATTGGATGATAAGCCGGAACGTGAATGTTCGGGACATGCAGTTCCTCATAGCGCAGGATGGCACCTTCGAGCTGGCCTATGTCGCGAAAGTCTTTCCTCGCGCTTCTCCCAATCTGTCTGACCTGAATGATATCGACCAGCTCATCCGCCTGATACGGGCGGGGCAAGCGACTCGGAACAAGGCAAGTCTGTCCGAAGCCGCCGCCGCCGCTGGCAGCCCCGATTTGGTTGCCAACGCATCGACCCCGGCCGCGTCAGGCACGTCCGGCTTGTCAGAACTTCCGCCGCAGGTCTATTCGTTCGTTCCGGCGTCGAGCCTGTCCGAAGCCCCCGTCGAAGGCACGCCTTTCAAGAAATACTCCCATCCCGACGGCGCCGCCGTGCCGATGGTTCGGCTGTCGGACATGGGTTATCCGGTCGACCAGCAAGCACGGATCCAGACCGCCGAGGGCCCGCAGACCAAACCTGCGGGAACGGACGGCTACCTCGTCGTGAGCCCCGATGCGGGAGCGCAGGGGCCCTACCAGTCGCTGATCCTGACCGACGCCACCGATCTGCCCGTCGGGTATGCCGCCGTTCACCCGACCAACGGCGCGCTGGCCGTCGGCATGGTGAAGCGTGGCCCGCTATGGCCGGCACAGGGTGCCCAGGATCCCGCAGCGGCGGCGCACAACGCGGGCGCCAACCGTCCGGCGATCACGAACGGCCCGCGCGCGCTCGTCGTCTATGGCGACCACCTGCAGGACCTGGTCGATGCCGCGAAGACCGGCGCGCTGACGCCCGGCACGCGGATCTTCGTCTATGGGGCCAAGGACATCGAGACGCTGCCCAGCCAATTGAAAAGCGGACTGCGCGCCCGTGCCACGGTCGGGCAGGACGGCACGATCGTCGTCGACGGTGGCAAGACCGCGAAGCGGACGCAGCAGGCTTATTTCACGCCGGGAACACCGGTCTCGTCGGCACGCTACGTCGTTGCGGATGCCCAGGCCGCGAAAGCGATCAGAAAAGGCAACAGCTTCGCTCACGACACCTATGAACCACCGCGCCCCGCGCTCGACATCAGTGCGGCCTACGCGGCGGGCGATCTGAAACCCGTGGAATTCAAGCCGGGAGGCTGGCCGGGCGGGGTGTTCCGGGATACCGCCGGCACCTACGGTCCCAAGGACACGGCCCATCTGGTGAAATGGTTCCCCGTCCCGGATGGCGAATATATCGCCCGCAACGCCGTGGCAACGAGCGAGATCTATCGTGAGGCATGGGGCAAGGGGGCTGCCTCGAAACTGCAGCTGGTCAGTTGGACCGATCCGCAGACGGGAAAGGTCGTCTATGGAACGATGACCGCCATCAACGACGCGAAATTCTCGACTCGGGGCGCACGAAAGGCTTTGACCAAACCGGGCGTGGCGAGCGAGGGCGTCTCGCTCGACATCGCCTTGCAAAACGTCGGCGTGGTCGGCAGCGACTACAGCAATCTCGGCGTCATCTCCGAAAAAACCTCCCGGTTTTTCGGCCGTACGACGAAATTGAAATACCGGGTCGACAACGACTCCGCCGCGGGCGTGAATCAAAATGGCGTCCTGGGGACTTACGGAAAGGTCGATTTTCGCAGCGCCGTCGAAAATCTGAGGAATGGCGTGACCAGCCCTGGAGGTGAAGCAGACCCGACAGTTCGCGAGTTTTACGGCACCATGCCCGACTCCGACGTCGTCGCGGACATCGATCGGTTGAATACGCAAATCGGAGCAGGGCTTTCCGACAAGATCCGTACGATCGTGCTCGAGCACGGCGGCGGCACGCGGACCCAGCGTGTGGCCGTCGGGCAGCAGATGGTCGCAAACGTGGAGGGCATCGTCGCTTGGCGGGAGGCGGAATTCCCGGGAATCGCCGCCGAACCGAGCAGTCTTCCCGCAGGATATCAGAGGGAAGCACCGCTACAGAAGAGCGGCCGTCGGATCTTTTCCGGATCCTATATCCGCAGCAAGAAGCAAGGAGGAGACCCGAGGCCGCGGTGGCACCAAGCGTTGGACAACACCTCGTTCAGGATCACCAATCTCTTCTTGCGCATCGGCGACAAGGAAAAATTATTTCCTGCCCCTGACCCTCGGGACTCGAACCTCGAACTGCCGAGCACCAACCCTCCAGGCAAGATGCCGTTCGATCCAAGTCGGAGCGAATTTCTCCCGCTTCGTTTCACCAGCGACAGCGACAAGCCTGCGCAAGGCATGGTCAAGCCGTTCGATGCCGGTAAAAAGATCGAGATCGGGGATATCGATCCTACCGCAGGCACTCCCGCTAGTAAAACTCCGTCCAAAGTGAAGAGTGACCCGGAATATTACTATGCCTATCTGCCCGACGGGTCGGGACGACCCTTGGGATATGTCGTGAAGCAGGAAAACGGCACCACTTGGGTTCCTCGGAGCGATGTCGGCCCCCGCAAACTACAGGCCGCCCGCGTGGTGACCGGCATCACCCTCGCGGGTATCGCGGGATATTTGGGCTACGACCACGTGACGTGGCTCAGGAGCTTCAAGGATACCGGGCCGAGTGCGTCGTTCCTGCGATACGCGGTATCGTCGGCGAAAATGTTCAAGAAATTCCACGATCGCACGATCGAAGCGGTCAGGGCCGGTCGGCTGGATAAAGCAGCCTACGTCATCGACAATAATTATCGCATTGCGACCTGGCATGCGAGCAAGCGAGGGATCTCGACAGAAACCCTCGCCGCCAACAAGACGGCCACCGAGACGATGCTGGGTTTCGTGCAGCAGGCGAGGTTGGCACAGAGCCGCGGTGAATTTACCCCTGATGCTCAGTCCGAGCTTCTGCAGCGATTCGAGACCTATCTCCAAGGCATGCAGTTGCGCAGCGGCATTCCGTCCGATGGCACAGATTGGTCGGATCCGGCAACCTGGACAGGTCTCGGAGTCCGCACCGCGGTCACCACGTTGCAGGGCGTCAGCCTCGCCATCAGCGTCCCCTCGGCGATGAAGATCCTCAAAGGCGTCGGCTGGAGCAGTCTTGGGAGTTCGCTCAACGTCATCGGTTTCGTGGCGACGATCGCCTCGACCGTGCGAACGACGGCACGCGCACGGAGCTCCGATCCGACATACAAGCCCGGCAAGATACAAAAGAAGGTCGACACCGTATTGGATAAGACGGGCACCTACACCTTCGCCGCCGGCTATTTCACGGGAGCCCTGGAGACGCTTGCCACACACGGCTCCATCTTGACGACGGCCTCCGAGGCTTTCCTCGGTGCCGCCTCGATCGCCGCCGATAGGCTGACCCCAACGTATCGCCACTTCGATGGGTCGGACGAGAAGATCTGCGTCTACAAGGATGGAAAACTGGTCGGATACGCGACACGGGCGCCAGCCGGCCAAGTGAGTTGGCACGCCCTCGACGACAAAGGCGCGTTCGAGCCCGTGACGCTGAAGCCGGGGCTTGATTTCATTAAGAAACTACCCGGCTCTGCCCAGGCGCTCCTCATCGTCCGTGCGACGGAACCGGCCGACATCTCCCGCGCGCTTCCCGCCGCCGTCCCCGAAGCGGGAAAAGCGATGGACCGATTGTCTCGGCGGCACAAGAACTATGTCGAATTCGACATCTCGAAGGTCAAGGCACGCATCGCCACTCAAGGCAAACGGAATCCCAAGGCCATGGGTTTGGTCCTTGGTACCGCGGTCATCGTCGTCGACGTGACGAGCGTCATCAGGAAGGTCTTCTCCCCCAGCACCTCGGAAGTGCCCAAGAAGTCCGCGAGCGCGTCGCCACCCTCGCCGCCGCAGCCGCCGCCGTTCCATTGGCATCATCCAAAGGAGTTGCCGCCGCCACCGGTTGTCTCGCCGCCCGCACCGCATATCGTGCGCCCCGGCGAGACCTTGAGCGAGATCGCGAAAAACGCCGGCATATCTTTGGCAGCACTTGAGCAGGCCAACCCCCAAATTTCGAACGACAATTCCATCAATTCGGGAGAACGCGTCAACCTGCCCGTGCCTTCGACTCCATCGCAGCCTTGAACGGATATTCCCCTGCAGGTTCGCCGAACAGCGCCTTTCCTGCAGCCGCCGCCTCGTGGCATCACACCATGGGGCGGCGCAGACGATCATGGCCATGCCGGCACGTCGCTCGGTCACAGTCTTCGGCGCGGAACGCCTGCCGCGCCCAACGCCCGAAGCGGATGATCGGTCAGCGCCTGGCCGGCAGCTCGTTCTCCCTCAGTCAGCCCGTTCGCGCGGCCTACTCCTCGAAGCGGCCCGAGGCGTCCCGATCGCCGTCATATCGTCTCGTGAGCGGAAACGGCGGCAACCAGGCCTCGCGTCGGACGATCCAGCTTTCGTAGGTTGGCATCAGCTGGTCGGGGGCATCCAGGGACCCCAAGTTCACTTCGATTTCATCTGCGGTGCGGGCGAAAACGGGCGAGCCGCAACGGGGACAGAAAAATCGCCCCGCATAGTCGCGTGTTTCGCCATCGATCGTCACCGCTTCCTGGGGGAACACCGCGGAAGCCTGGAAAAGGGCGCCATGATGCTTGCGGCAGTCGAGACAATGGCAAAGGCCGACCCGGTATGGGCGTCCCGACGCCACAATGCGGACGTTGCCGCACAGGCAACCGCCTGTGATTCGATCCATGCTGCGTCTCCTCCAAATCGAGTGGCCGGAAAGTCTGCGACGAACCTCCTCGAGCTTTCCAAGCGGCGGTCGGGGCCAGGGCTGGCCGCAGGTATCTGGGGCGGCGGGCAGACCCGAACAGTGGTTTTAGCGATGGCCGAGGCTTCGTCGGCCTGCGCACCCTCGAAGAGAAAGCGACGCCCGGCCTGCGATTGGGTACCATCGCGGATGACGCCCCGGCGTTGCTGATCCTCCGACGATGTGCCTGGAAAGGCCGGCTTGTCATGACCGTCAATCAGAAAACACAGATCGTGATCGTCGGCGGCGGCGCCGGCGGACTCGAGTTGGCGAAGAGACTGGGTGCCAGGTACGGCCGGAAGTCGCACGACATCATCCTGGTCGACCGCAACCGCACACATATCTGGAAGCCGCTGCTGCACGAGGTCGCGGCCGGCTCGCTGGACGCCAACCTCGACGAAGTCGGCTATCCGAGCCACGGTTTCCGCTGGGGCTACCGCTTCTTCTACGGCGCCCTCGAAAACATCGATCGCGAGACCCGCACGATCACGCTGGCACCGCTCATCGACGAGGACGGCAGCGAGCTGATCGGCCGCCACGAGATCCGCTACGACTACCTGGTCATCGCGATCGGATCGCGCGCGAACGATTTCGGCACGCCGGGCGTCCGCCAGCATTGTATCTTCCTCGACGACCGGCAGGCGGCGGACCGGTTCCGCAACCGGCTGCTGAACCACTGCCTGCGCGTATCGCTGGCGATGAGCCGCGATGCCGACGCCCCCGACGCCTACGTGCGGATCGGCATCGTCGGCGGCGGCGCAACCGGCGTCGAGCTTTCTGCCGAACTCTACAATGCCGCCTCGGCGCTGCAAAACTACGGCCTCGACGTCTTCGACGAAAAACGCCTCAAGGTCACGTTGATCGAGGCCGGACCGCGCATCCTGCCGGCGCTGCCGGAGCAGCTCGCCGCTGCCGCCGAGGCCGAACTCGAAAAGCTCGGCGTCAGGGTCCTGACCAATGCGCGGGTGACCGAAGTGTCGCCCGATGCGATCCATACGTCGGGCGAGCGCATCCCGTGCGACCTCATGGTCTGGGCCGCCGGCGTGCAGGCCGCCGACATCCTCGACCAGATCGGCGGGCTGGAGACGACCCGGTCCCGCCAACTCGTCGTGCGGCCGACGCTGCAGACGAGCCGCGACGACCGGATCTTCGCGCTGGGCGACTGTTGCTATTGCCGGCTGCCTGGCAGCGAACAGCCCGTGCCGCCGCGCGCGCAATCGGCCCATCAGATGGCGGCGACGGTCGGGCGCAATCTGGATCGGCTGATGGGCGGCAAGCCGCTGGTGTCCTACGTCTACCAGGACCATGGCTCGCTCGTGTCGCTCAGTCGCTTCACGACGGTCGGCAGCCTGATGGGCAATCTCGTCGGCGGGCGGATGGCCGTCGAAGGGCGCCTGGCGCGGTTCGTCTATCTGTCGCTCTATCGGATGCACCTGCTCGCCATCCATGGCTGGCTCAAGGGCACGGCGCTCATCGTGGTCGGCCACGTCAACAGGATCGTCAGACCGCGGTTGAAATTGCACTGAACGCCGGGCGGCCCGCGACGACGAAATCGTCGAGGCCGCCCGGGTTGAGCGTCACTGGGACGCAGCGGACTTCATCGCCCCAATCGGCCGCCGATCGACAGATTGACCTCTCGAACGGACCTACTCATGCACTTCCAGCATGTGGACTGAAAACAGGCCGGCCTCGTCGATCCAAGCAGCCTTTGGTTTGTAACCGCTTCCGATCGCCATCGCCTGAAACTGGTCGATGGTATATTTATAGGAATTCTCGGTATGGATCGTCTCGTTTGCGGCAAAGGTGAAACGGTCTGAGCCGATGCGGACCTCCTGGTCGCAACGGCTGACCAGATGCATCTCGATCCGACCGAGCACTCCGTTCCAGCGGGCCTCGTGCACAAAACGATCGAGCACGAAATTGCCGCCCAATTCCCGGTTCACCCGTATCAGCAGATTGAGATTGAACGCGGCCGTAACCCCGGCTTTATCGTTATACGCGCTTAGCAGGATGGATTCGTCCTTCGGCATATCGACGCCGACGACCATGGCCGAACCGCGGCCGAGCATCCGGCCGACGCGACTGAGAAAGCCGCGTGCCTCATCGGGCGTGAAATTACCGATGGTCGAGCCAGGGAAGAAGCCCACGTCAATCCCCGGGCGGGACCCCGACAGCGCGGGCAGCGCAAAGGGTTTCGTATAGTCGGCGCAGATCGGCATGATCTTCAGGCCCGAAAAATCGAGCGCCAGTTCCGCCGCCGCCGCCAAAAGATGCCCGCGCGAGATATCGATCGGGACATAGGCGGCCGGTCGATCGAGCGGGCCGAGCAGAAGGCGGATCTTCACCCCCGCTCCGGAGCCGAACTCGATCAGGCGCGCGCGCGGTCCGACGAGTGCCGCGATTTCCCCTGCATGTTCGCCCAGCAACCGGCATTCGGTACGGGTCGGATAATATTCCGGCAAGTTGCAGATTTCATCGAAAAGCCGAGACCCATCCGCATCGTAGAAGAATTTGCAAGGCAGGGTCTTTTGTCGCGTGCCGAGGCCTGACAGGACGGCATCGCGGAATTCCTGGATCGAAGGTTCCAGATCCTCAAGCAGGTGCAAAGCGTTCGACATAACAGATTCCTCTGCAAACAAAAGCCGCCGCATCATCGGCAGGGCGTCGGCTGAAAGATGAAATACGGCAGATTTCCTGTTCCGTTCGAATAGCAGAGAAATCAGTCATATAAGTGACATCCGCAGTAATTCATAAATTACTGCGAAGAAAACGATGTAGTCATACCTTTAACTCACGGAATCCGGGACGCAAGAGAATTTCTATTATTTACTATAAGAATTATTTACGAGAAGAAGAGGCATAACTACGCTAGAGGTCTCATAGATCGTTGTGGCGCCGCCGCTGAAATCACGAAGCAGGTCTTCGTGAACCAGGACAGCGAAATCCCGACAAGGAACACCTTGAAAGACAATCGAACGGGACATAGCGCGAGCTGTGGAAGCGACGAGCCTCCTCATTTCTTTCGTCGGAGCGACATCGCCGCCGGTGGCGCCATTTCCTTTCCTCGCAGCGCGCTACGTTCGTCCGAGGTCGGAGTCTCGTCACGCATGACCGTCGCGATGGGGGCAGGCGGCGCTGTCGCCGCTGCGGGCTTTTATTTCGCGCGGCCCCTGGCGGATGCCATCGGACAGGATATCGGGCTGGCCCCTGCGATGGCCGGTTTGATCGTCACCGTCGGTCAGCTCGGGTATTGCAGCGGCCTTCTCGCGATTGCCCCGCTCTGCGACCTCGTGGAGAACCGCAAGCTCCTCCTCTTCACGCTGGCCGCGGCAACCCTGTCGCTTGTCGCGGCGGCTACGGCACGAAGCGCGTTCTTTTTCCTGCTTGCCATGTTCGCCATAGGCGCGGCATCCGTGGCCGCGCAAATGCTGGTGTCCTTTGCCAGTTTTCTCAGCCGCCCCGCGACGCGCGGCCAAGTCGTCGGCGACGTCACCGGCACTCTTTTACTAGGCATCTTGCTGGCTTGGCCTGTGGCTTGTGTCGCAGCGAGCTATGCTGGATGGCGGACGTTGTTCGCGCTGAACGCCGCCGTCGTTGTCGCGATCTGTATTGTGCTGGCGCGTAAGCTTCCTCGCCGTACGCCTGACCCCGTCCATGGCTATACCGCGTTGATCGCCTCGCTCTGGCAACTGCTTCGATCGACGCCGGAATTGTGGCGGCACGCTACGATCCAGGCCCTGCTGTATGGTGCTTACAGCTTGTTCTGGACCACGGTCCCCCTGGAATTGTCGGTCGACTACGCACTGGGGCCCCTCGGCATAGCCTTGTTTGGACTGACCGGATTGAGCGGTGCTCTCGCTGCGCCTCTCGCCGGCCGGATCGGCGATCGCGGCCTGTCGAGGTTCGTCGGCACGACCGGAGCCATGACCACGGTCGGTGCGTTCCTTTTGGTCATCACGGCCGGTCGGCTTTGGATGTTCGTCTTGGCCGCGATCTGCCTGGACGCAGGCGTACAAGCCAATTTCGTGATTTCGCAGCGCGCCATCCTCGCACTGCGCCCGGCGGCGGCGAGCCGTCTGAACAGCCTCTTTATTGCGATCCTGTTTCTCGGTGGCGCAATCGGCTCCGCAATCGCCATCCCCCTCCATATGCTGGGCCGGCCCGAGCTTGGGGGAGTGGGCCTCGTCCTCGCCACGGCAGCGCTGGCGCTTTGGCAATCGCCGGGGCAGATTTCCAGAATTTGGGAATTCGGCCAGGAGATCAGATGATCCCGATGAACGAAGGATGACGAGGTGTCGTGAATGGCATCCCGGGCCTGACGAGGACCACGCGCGAGGGCGTCGGCAAACCAGAGAGCCGCGTACCTTTATTATGCCGCGAGTGCCATTGCTTCTTCTTCGCTCAACGCGGCACCCTCCGCAAGAAGCTCGGCCAACTGGGCCGCTGACAGTGCCTGCTCCAGCCGGGCACAGAGGTCCAGCCACAGGGAATGCTCGTTTCGTTCCCGCGTCAGTCCGTCCGTCCGTAAGCAGGCGTCACTATAGCCGGCAAGGCGGGCACTGCGGATTGCATCCCGATCGATTGCCGCCGCCAAGGCCAGATGCTGAAAACAGATGCCCACGTCATAGGTCCCGAGCGAGAGCTTCAGTGCGTCGTGGGCAACCTCCCGCCCACTCACGACGTCCCCGGTGGCGACCAGATAGCCCGCCAGGTTTCGGGATATGGAAGCCAAGCCCGAGGCACTGCTGCTCCGGCGCCACGTCGCCCGGGCCGATCTCGCGCGCTTGATCGCTTCTTGTCTTCGGCCCGCTGCAAAATCCAGCTCGCCCAGCATGATCGCGGCGGACTGGAGGGCACCCGTGTGCCCGAGCTCGAGAGCCATGTCGTGAAATTCTTCGAGGTACGCACGGGCGCCTTCGATATTGTCGGAATACCAGCACATGCCGACCATGTTATCGAGTGCCGTGACGAGGAATTTTGTGAGCCCGAGTGCACGAAGAAGCGCCACGCCCTCTCGCAGATAGGGCTCCGCCTCGATCGTATTGCCGGGCTGCAACAGCAGCTTTCCCGCCTGGCTCAGCGCCATGCCGACATAGAGCGGCTCGTCGATTTGCCGGAACAACTCTACGGCCTGCACCGTCGCATCCAGGTATTGGCGTTCGCCGGCATACCGGCTTCGGCTGGCAGCCAGCTTCAGGCGGGCCACGACCCCCGGTGGCGTCGCACCGTCGACCCGCGCGTCGGCGATGGCCAGCCAGCGGCGCAGCTCCGCAATATGCTGCAGCGCAAACCAAAGCTCCTGGGTATGACCGACGAGGCGAACACCCAGCGCGGCGTCGCCCTCCGGTCCGAAAGCCCATGTCAGGGCGGTGCGGAGATTCTCCAGATCAGGCTCATAAATCCTCCGCCAAGATTCCGTGGGAGTAGTCGGCCATGACCGTTCGCCTTGCTCATAGAGGCGGAGCAGATGTTCGGCGAGGCGTCGAAGACACTCGATCTTGTCGGTGGCGGCGAGTTTTTCGAGCCCATAGGCTCTCATCGATTCCAATATTCTGAACCGTCTCTCCTCAGTGACCATCGACGGAGGAACGATCAGGGATTTGTCGACCAGCCGAAGCATGAGCTGGATGACTTCCCCTGCTTCGATCGTCTCGCCAGCGGCGAGAGCCGCGGCGGCCCCGACCGTGAAGCTCCCTGCGAACACGGATAGGCGCAGCAGCAGCGTCCGCTCGGGATCCGTGACGAGATCGTAGCTCCAGTCGATCGTCGCCTGCATCGTCCGATGACGGGGCAGCGCCGTTCGGCTGCCGTGGGTCAGAAGACGGAACCGGGTGTCGAGATGGTTCAACAGGTCGGCCGGCTCGAGCAGCTGGAGTTGCGCGACGGCCAGCTCGATCGCCAGTGCCAGACCGTCGAGACGCCTGCATATCTCGACGACGATCGGAGCGGATTCCGCGGTCAGAACGAAGTCGCCGAGCAGCGCAGTCGCGCGATCTTCGAAGAGCCGAACGGCGCTGAAGCCCATCGCTTCTGCCACCGAGACCGATTGCGGCCCGTCCGGTACGGTGAGCGGGCGAACCCGATAGGTGACTTCGCCGCCGATCGAGAGCCGCTCGCGGCTCGTCGCCAGGATCGTGACGTTCGGGCAGTTCTTCAACACGCCTTCCGCCAACCGGGCGACCTCGTCGACCAGATGCTCGCAATTGTCCAGAACGAGCAGCAGCTCTTTTCGGCGCAGGAATGTCGTCACCACCTCATGAGCGGGGCGGCTGCCCCGGCTTTCCATCCCGAACATCGCCGCTATCGTTTCCGCCACGAGGAGCGGATCGCTCAGCGGCGCCAGCTCCACAAACCAGGCACCATCCTGGAAGTGCCGCTTGTCGACCTCCGTCGCCAAGGCGATTGCCAGCCGGGTTTTGCCGACCCCGCCAGGACCGAGGAGCGTCACGAGGCGCGCCTTGGGCAGCTGGACAAGCAGTGTCGCCATATCGGCCTCGCGGCCGATCAGCCGATCCGGCGGTGTGGGAAGATTGGTTGATGGGCTGCCCTCGAATGATTGAAGCGGGTCGCCCGCAGGCGCGGAAGGAAGCGAACTGCCGTCCTCCACCTGCCCCAGAAATCGGTAGCCCCGGCCCGCGACCGTTTCGATGAAACTCGTATCATTCGCCCCCGAGGCCAGCGCTTTGCGAACCGCAGCGATCGTTACCACCAGCGTGTGATCCTCCACGACCGCCGCAGTGGGCCAGACCAGGGCCTTGAGCTCTTCCTTGGAAACGGTTCTATCCCGCCGTTCGACCAGCGCGACGAGGAGATCGAAGGGGCGACCGCCGAGCGGCACGACTTCATCCAGGCAGGTCAGGCGCAGACGATCCGGCTCCAGGCGATAGGGGCCAAACTTCAACACCCGTTCAATCACTCGCATCTGGTTACTCGTGAACCGCTCCGGGAACCGCATTTAGCCGCTGTTCCAAGTTACGGATCAACCCACCCAGCGATAACAGTCGTTGTGGTTTTAACGAATGCCGTCTTCGGCAAGGCGGCAGCGGAGCTACGACGGGATGGCTTCTGGAAAGAGAGTCCCCGGGACGGTGACCTCATCCTCCCGGGCAGAGGGGATCGGGATCCAGGATCCGGGCTATTCGATGGGCTGTTTGGTCGCCTCGCCGCTGGAGAACAAATTCTTGAGGCTGGCCATCACGCTGGCCGTGAGGGACGTGATCGTGAGACCGAGAACGGCGGTGGATTTCCTATGCGCCTCCGGCAGGTCGAGTCGGGCGCGAAGCTTGGCCGTGCTGGAGAATTCGAAATATTGATCTCGACCGATCGGCAACGGCCCTCGGGCGCGCGTCGCCGTCGCCGGTTTATCGGGAATGACGGCAGGAACCGCGCCGGGTTTCACGCGGGAAACGATCAGCCTGTCGTCAGGTTGAATGGGCCCCGACGAGTTGCCGCTGAGGAAGGCGGCTTCCTTCTTGTCCGCGGGCGCGAAAGTGCAGATCCCGTCAGCCGCATAGCGCGCCTGGTGCCAGTTCAGTACTTTGACATCGACCCGGCTTACATAGCCGACGAGTTTTCTGCCCCGATAGACAAAGACCTTTTCCGCGGAGCTCCTCGTCAATCGATACAGAGTTCGGCTCAACCCGGTAAGGATCGCGGCGGTGGCCACCTTGAAGACCGGACCACGAGCAATCCGCATCCGCGTCCCACGCGTCAACGCGCCGCCCGTCGCGGCATCGACGAGATCCGGCAGATGCTCGACACCGGCGATGAGCGCGCGGAGTCCGATCTCGATCGATGCCCGGATCGAGCCGCCGCGAGGCGATATCGGGGTGCTCGACGGGGCCTGAGCGCCTCGAACTGGCCACACCGGCCGACGCCCCACCATTCCGACCGCCAGACTGCCGTTGGTCGGATGAACCATGGAATGATCGACGGGCAGACCGGTCTCGCCATCGGCCAGGACCAGCGAGTGATAGGCCCCTTGTGCCGTCGGATCGCCGTTGAGCGTCAGATAGCCATCGATCCCGGCGGGTTTGGTCTGCAGCCCCTGGACAGTGGGGATCGTCGCTTCCCGATCGATCGGATAACCCATATCCGACAATCGCACCATCGGCGTCGCGGCACCGTCCGGGACGGCGTATTTCATGAACGGCGTTTCATTGCCATTCTCGTCAAGGATGCGCTCGGCGGAAAGGGCAGCGGTGTTGGCGAAGGAATGAACCGGAGGGATGCCGGGCGAGCGTTCGGACGTGTCGGTGCTCGAGACCAGGGGGCTTTGGATCTCATCAACCTCGCCCCCCTCGGGTTGCTCATGGGAAGCCCGGCGGGCCTCCTGCCGGGTTGCCAGGCGGATGTAGTGGTCAATTCTGGTCAGATGCGCTTCGTGAGGAGCTTGGCCGGGGACGACACTTTCGAAATCCGCAAGATGGAATGTCCCATCCTTGGCAATAAGGAACTGCAGGTCGTTGACGCGCACGTTCCGATCTACCATCCAAGCTTTGGTCGCTTGAAGACTGTCGATGCTGTTCTGATTGAGTATGCTGACATCGTACACCGGTACGAAGCCGTGCCGAAGGTCGATAGCGGTCTGCGGCAGGAGCCGGTCACTTGTCGCGTACGCGTCCATCAAAAGCGCAGTTTGTCCATAGATCTGGTCGATGCCATGGATTTTCGCGACATGGGGCGCGCCGAGTGCTTCAAGCTGCTTTGTCTTATCAATCATTTCCTGTGGGTCATCGACAGGATCCCCATCATCTTGGGCGAGATCCCTGTATATGATCGCGACTTTGTCGTGCCCAAGCTGGATCGCGGTTTTGTAGGCCCCAACACCGCGCACCGGACCCAGGTGGTCTTCTATTCGAAGAGGACGTTGGGCCTGGACGTCGTCTACCGAATAGAATCCGCCCGGTTCGGAGGAACCATGCGGTCGCCATACGAGCGGCTGACCCGCTACAGGCCGTGGTGTCAGCATTTCCCACTCGGCCGATTCATCGACCCGGGGCACGAAAACATAGATCCCGACGATGTCCGCTAGTTCCTGTGCCCGCTGGCGCGTAGTTTCACTTGGTTTGCTAAAATGCAATGCAATCGATTCGGCCGCGTCACTCTGCCACTCTTCATTGAATTTCTGCTGAAGAATGAATTGATGAGGTGTCATTGTCAGCAATTCGTCGGCAAAATCGATGTCTGCGGCATCACGAATCGGTTGCTGCTGGAGTGTGGCCCCAAGATTCAAACCTTGAATAGTGCGATTTACGAACCGTGCGGCTTTGTCATCCGGCGCGGACGCCGGCCTGTCTGACAAGCCGTCAGCGTCGCTCGTCGGTTCTGAACTGGGAGTTTCCGGAGGGGGGCTTGCTCCCCTGATCGGCCACACCGGCCGATCTTCCACCATTCCGACCGCCAGACTGCCGTTGGTCGGATGAACCATGGAATGATCGACGGGGAGACCGGTCTCGCCATCGGCCAGGATCAGCGAGTGATAGGCCCCTTGTGCCGCCGGATCGCCGTTGAGCGTCAGATAGCCATCGATCCCGGCGGGTTTGGTCTGCAGCCCCTGGACAGTGGGGATCGTCGCTTCCCGATCAATCGGATAACCCATATCCGACAATCGCACCATCGGCGTCGCGGCACCGTCCGGAACGGCGTATTTCATGAACGGCGTTTCATTGCCGTTCTCGTCAAGGATGCGCTCGCCGGAAAGGGCAGCGGTGTTGGCGAAGGAATGAACCGGGGCGTAGGTTTCGATGAATATATCAGACTGGACGATGCCGAAGTCGTTGGGACCGTATTCGACGAGATAGTCGCCGGAATTTCCGCTGATCGGGTTGTTTGCCCAGGATACCGTCGTAGAGAACGGCACGTCCTTTCTGACGGCGACCGCAACCATAGGCTTTTTATAGCAGGTTCCGGCGGCTGGATCGAACTCGTAGGTCCGTTCGAAATTCTGCCTCCCGATAGGCCAATTTTCTGCCTTGGTTCCCGTCAGTACGGCATCGCCTGGATTAGCCCAGACAGGGCCCTCCAGCGTCTGGATGAGTTCATCCGATTGGGCGAATCGGAAGCTGAGCGGGATAGGCTTCTTGATGACCGGGATGGCGGCATTGAAAAGACTATGTTTCCTTGATCCAGGCGATGAGGCCGGCGCCTGACCAACGGGCGCGGCGTCGGGGACGGAGGTCTTGGAGCGTATATCCGTCCCGTCGGCAGGATAGTTTACGATCCACGGTGCTGCTTCAGTGGTGCCCGGCCAGCGGCTCCACGATTGCTCATTCGCCAGCCCCGGGCTTCCCGACATCGTACCGGGTGAGGCGATGACCGGCGCTCCGAGCGCTTCGGCCAAGTCCGGCGCAACCGCTTGTCCGTCCGTGCTGAGCAGAAACACCGGCTGACCTTCGTGATACGTCGGCTGGGTTCGCAGGAACCCGGCGAATTCGGCAGGCGTAAAGCTGGGGGCGGATGCGACGCCGTAAATGTCGCCGATAATCTTGCCCTGAAGATTTTGCGCTTCGACGGCGAAGGCGCCGTGCGGCACACCATGCAATTCCTGGCCGTTCCAGCCAAGATCGGCCTGCCGGACGTCAAGTGAGGACGCTTGGTCGCTGGCCGGCCGAGGGGCATGCTCGATGAAACTGCCCGCACCGTCTGAACGGGAGACCGCGAGATGTCCCGCCGGGATGGTTGCTCCGTCGTCGTCCTCGACCGAAAACGGCAACACCGGATCGATTTTGCCATCCGGCGCTAAAACACGGACGTCTGGCCGGTTCAAACGCTGCGACAGCGCATCCGCCAGCGATTGGCCATAGGGCGTGAGCCCGGCCGCAGGTGGGGCGCCACTCTCATGCATGAGCAGGAGAACACGCGGCAGACGGGAAGCTTCCCCCTCAGCAAGCGCCTCGAGTGTCGTTTCCCGGCCGTCGAGCTCAAAGGGCGCGTTAGCAATGATGTCGGCCAGCATCTGTTCGGGCAACAGGCCGCCGTCTGGGCCCTGCGCAAAGGCGAATTGGCCGCCAATGGCCACCGGCAAGATGTCCGCCGGGACGTTGACCGGTGCAAAGGGCTCAGCCTCCAGATCTCGATCGACGAGAGGTGGTTGAAGTCGGTCTGCCGTGCCGTCGAGCGAAACGACGGGGCGGGGGCCGGCGGAACCTCCATCCCCACCAGGTCGGTCGAACAGATCCGGCATGTAGGCCAGCAAGGATGCCTTGCTCGCCCGGCCGGTGATGCCTTGCAGCAATCCCTCCCGGGCTGTGGGCTGCGAAACTCCCTGATCCGCTGGACGCGTGTCAGCCGCTTGACGATAATCCTGCCAACCGTCGATCAGACGTTGAAGATCAAGCCGAATCTGGTTCACGCCGATAGGGTCTCGATTGCCATTCTGATCCAGATAGCCGGCGTAGATCTCAATGATCGTCCGATCTTCCGGACTGGCGCCATGCTGGTCCATCAATGCCTGCGCTTGACGCAGCAGAGCCTGCTCTCCCGGCTGCGGCGTGTCCGGGACACTCAGCTGCCCGGACGAGGCGCCGTCGTCTATCGCCGGGAGTGCAGCGGGTCCTTCCTTGCGCTGAACGAGAACGCCGAAACCAAAGAACTCCGCGAGCAATCGGTGTCCATTCTCCCGCTCCGTCGGATCGCTTTCACCTCGAAGTTCATCGCGAATACCGTGTCGTAGCAGGAACTGGTTCTGGGAGTCGAAGATCTTCCCGCCACGCAAGCTAAAGGGCTTCAGGCCTGCCTTTTCACCCGCTTGCACAAGAAGGGCAAAATCGACCTGTGCCGTGATGTCGATCGCGCCGGGATACCGGAGCGCCAGGTCGATGGGCTTCATGTTCTCGAGAAAAGTGTACGGCGCCTCCAGCACGACGCCGGGCTTGCCATAGTCGAAGGTCAGGACGAAGCCCTCATGGAGCGCCGCGCCAAGCCGCTTCATCCACTCGATGGACCGGGCATTGACGGTGAGCTCGGTACCTTCCGGCATCGTCGAAAGAGGTACCAACTCATTCAGATCAGCGCGCACGGCGTCGAGCGCTGGACTGGGCTCTCCTTCGGACGCAATGAACCGGCCATCGGCGTCGACAGCCACATAAAGCTCTTTGAGGTCACCGTTACGCGTGATGGCGCGATGCACCGGAAAAACGTCGACGAGCTCATTGGAAATGAAAACGCCGCGCACATTCCGCATCGGCAGCGCGGATGCGCTGCCGTGGATCCATTGGACGGGCCTATCGCCCAGCCGGCCCTGTTGCCGCGTGATCAGCGCCTCGCTGCGTTCGACGATCGTATAGCGCAGCGCCTGGTACACATCCGGGTGATCGGCTTGAAGCTTGTCGATGATGGCTTTCGCCATATCACCGTTCCCGGCGCCCATTTCGACGACGTCGAACCGGGATGGCCGCCCCAACTCGGCATGCATATCGACGAGCGACCGCGCTATGGTGCCGCCGAAGTGCTTGCTGAGCGATGCCGCCGTGAAGAAATCGTCGGAGTTTCCTATCGTCACCAGCCCGGAATTATAGTAACCGCCCTCGCCATCGATGCCATAGAGGCTGTGTTCCATGAAATCCGCGAAGGTGATCTTCCCTCGGGAGCTCACATAGTCGATCATCCGTTGCCGAAATTCCGGATCGACCCGCTCCGCAATCGGATCGGGGGTTTGCCCCGGTGCCCGGCGCGGAAGAACTGGTTTGGAAGCATCGGCCAGGGGAGGCCGGTTCGGGGAACCGCTATCGCTGCCCGGAAGATCCCGCTCGCCCGGTTGGCCACCGTTGGGCACGGCCCGATCGTTTCCGAGATCGTCGGGCGGCTCACCTCCTTGAGGGTCGCCGGCTCGATTGAGGATGTTCGGTCGGCGCGGATCCTGCGCCGACAGCGGGTCGCGACCGTTCGCATCGGCTCTCCCGGCCACGTCCATTGCACGCGTGGACGAGGAAACGGGCGGTCGACCGTCTCTCTGGGCGGAACCGCCCGCCCTCAGCGGCGGGTTCTTCGGCGCCGATCCGGCGTCCCCGACGAGCACACCATCGGGTGGCGGCAACCGATATCCCCGACGATCGGCGTTCCGGCCGGGTCCGCTGGCGTCCGCGCGGCGCGGCGGCCGTTTCACGGGCGCGGAGTGCCCGACGCGCGGGCGCCCCGAACCCGTGTTGGTACCCGTGAGACCACCCGCGAGGTCGTGACCGATCCGGCTCGCGGCGCGTGCCTCGGCGGCCCGTTGCTCGTCCAACGGACCGGCTCGCCTGGAATCGGGAATGACCGTCTCCGGCAGCACGAGCGCGGCTAGGGACGTGGGAACGGGCGCGACATCCGCCGCCGGTGCGACCGGTGCCTTCGCCTTGTCCGGAAGGAGACCCTTGACCTCCTGCCCGAGGCCGATGGCGGCGAGCCCGGCCATCGGCACGTTCATCAGGCCGTTGAAGATCGCCTGCCCGGTGCTCATCTTGTCGATATTGCTGAAATAGTCGACGCCGCCTGCTACCGCAGTGACGCCGAAGGCCAGGTGCTGGGCCTTCGATGCCCAGCGGACCGCCGTCGGCAAGGCGCCGGTGACCCGCCCGGCTCCCCCGATGGCCAGGCTTCCCGACGATACGCGGCTCCCGAGCGCGACCATGCGGGTTCCGAAGGTGCCGAGCCGGGCGACACGGGCGACCACGGACAGGCCCATTCCTGCCGAGGCGGCGTCGCCCGCCACGGCGAGCCAATTGCGATAGTCGGTGGGATCGCGCACCAGGTTCGGCAGATCGTTGACCAGGCCCGAGACGCCCTGGGCGGCAAAGATCGCGCGTCCCGCCGTTCCCGCAACCCATTTCGCCCCGCTGCTCACACCGACCCGGACGGCGGCCTGGGTGGCGACCTCCGTGGTCGCCCCGGCCGCGGCCTCCGTGCCGGCGGCGACCGCTTCGGTCGTGATCACCGTCTCGGCCGCACTGCCGCCGAGGCCTTCGCCGACCGCTGCAACGGCGAGCGGCGCGGTCGTCTCCCCATCGAAGGACGACGCCACCAAGCCGACGAGCCCGAGGCCCAGCATTGCGAGTTGGCCGCCCGACATCGACACGGCTTCGGTTGTCGCGACATGGTTGACCAGCAGCGGATCTTGGTTTTGCCCGGCGAGCGCCGAGACGCCGCCGAACTGCTCCAGCACGTCCGATCCGAACTGGTCGACGCCACGAGCTTCCCAATCGTTCCAGTCGCTGTAGGTCGTTCCATCCGGCCCGACATAGCGATAGGAGCCGTTCGCCGTCTGCACCCGGAAAAGTGCCGTTATCGAACCCGCGACCACCAGGGGCAGTGCCTGCAGCGTGACGGGACGATCGGCACTTGGCGCGCCCGGCCCGCCGGCCGTCGCCGCGAGAATGCCCGTGAGTTGGCGGAGACTGGTCTGGCCGAAGACGACGGCGTTCGGATCATAGGCGCTGAAGGTGCCGGCCTGCACCGCAGGCAGATCGGCCGCCGTCGGTGCTGCGGCCGGCAACCCGTAGGCAGCGCCCACCGCATTCATCAGTTGCGCCGGCGTGGTGACCGTGCGTGCCGCCAACCCGTCGATCTGTTGCTGCTGAAGCAGGAGCTCGCTGTTCGGATCCAGGGTCGAAGCGGTTTTCTTGGCGGACGGCAGCGCCTGATCCGTCGCCTTGTCGATGGTTGCGACGAGCGGTGAGGAACCGGCAAGGCCGGCGAGCAGAACCCGTCCGGCTTCGGGGTCCCGCAGGCCGGTCACCATGGCATGGAACAACTCTGGACTGCTCGGTGCGGCGTCGTCGATCCAGCCGGCGATCTGCGCCTGTCGGGCGGATGCGGCACTGGTAGACAAGGGTTGAGCGGCGAAAGGTGAAAGGCCGACCGGAGAAGTCTGCCCGATCTTGGCGCCAAACAAATTCGGCGCCGCCGGAGAGGGCATCGCCGGCCCGCCAGGCGCGGCGCGGAGATTGGCGCCGAGAGCGGCCATCGACGCCTTCAAATAGGGAACCTGGTAGGTCTGGTCCGATGTTTGGGGCAGGAAGCGAAAGAGGAGACCTGCGTTCTTCAGGTCCCCCACTCCATTCAAATGAGCCAGGTTCGCCAAGACCGAGGCTTGAATCTGCTGATAGAGCAGGGTTTGCACCGTGCCGGATTGAGCGGCGGCCTGCATGATGGAGGCGGCACCGGCGAGCCCGCTTTGGCCGGTCGCGACGGCCTGTGCGACAAGCCGCTTCGTATCGGGTGCTCCCATCACCGCCTGGGTGATCGGATTGGCAGGATCGATGGCGTCGTACAGCGACAGCTGGTTCGCAAGCGTCGTCACGGCGAATGTCGGGCTGCGGTTCGCGCCGGTACCGGTCATCTGTACCTTGGACGTGATGCCCGAAGCCGCGGCCGAGATGAGCGACTGGATGCCGCCATCCGCCAGGAGAGCCTTTCGGATCTTGTCCGTCTGGGGAACATTTTTCAGTTCCGCAAGGAGTGCGACCAGGTTCCCCGCCTGCGTCGCGGTCGACCCGCTGCCGGTGACCTGGCTCTTGAATTCCACCACCGGCAGATCGACCGTCAGCGATTGTTGCAACCGGGGCCGACCCTGATGGTTCGCCCATACCTGCGCCTCGGCATATTGCAACCAGTTCTGATAGCCGCTTTCGTTCAGCAGGCTTTGGGGAAGAAGCTCGGGATAGACGGCGAGCAGCTCGCTGGTGAGGGCATCGTGATAGCTGGTGGCGGCGGCGGCAATCCTGGCCGCGCTGCCTGAGTCTTTGGCTTGCGCGAGCTTGGCCCAGGCCTGGGACGTGGCCGCACTCTTTGCGGCGAGTTTGGAATTGCGATCGAGCGGGGTCGGCATCGGCGCGATCAGCGATGCCGTGCCGGCGCTGATCGCTTTCGGTGAAAACATTCCCATGCCGTCGACCTCGGTCATGACCTCCTGCGTCACCTGGTTCGGGGACTGTTTGCCAACCGCGCCGGAAGGGTGCTCGGCCTGTTGACGCGCCAATACGGTCGCCTGCGCCAGCCAAGGTTCGTCGGCCGACTGGTAGGATTGAGCCGGATTTCCGGCGCCCGTATCCTGACGCACCCGGGTCACTGCCAGAGCCCAGGGATCGATGCCCGGCGGCAAGCTTTTGAGCTGGCCTTTGAGGGCGTCGTAGGCCTGGGTAATCAGAGCCGCGTATTTTTGGACGGCGGCGGCTCGTGCGGCCGCCGTCGTCGATGCGGTCGCCTGGTTGGTATCCGGCAATGGCACCGGCTTCGGCACCGGCGGCTGATGCGTGCCCTTCAGGGCCTGTGCCATCGCCTCGATAGCCAGAGGCTGGCTGTCGGGATTGGAATTGTCCTTGGGTAGAACGGCTTCATAAAGGTCGGGAGAGAGCTTGCCGGACTGAATGGCCGGGACCAGGATATCGGGATCAGCCGGGTTCAGATGGTTGGCCGCCAAGGAGGCGATCTGGGCGTTGAGGGCAGTCGGGTCCGCGACCGCCGCCGTCGGTGCCGCATTCTCCAGAGTGCGGTAGATTTCGCCGACGGCGACATCGACCAGCGCAGCACCACTCTCCGCCGGATCCTGCAGATAGGACCGCAGTGTCGGCATCGCCGCCTGCACGATGACGGCGGCGACCTGGGGGTCGGCATTCTGCGTCACCTGCGACAGGTACTTGGTACCCCAGACGCCGGGAGGCACGCCTTGGACCTTATGGCCCTTCATCGTGGCGGAGACCTGATGGGCGAGATTGGTCGTCCAGCTATTGCCGAGGACGGCATCGTAGACCTGCCGCGACGCGCCTTTCAGTGACGGCCCCTTGGTATCGATCGAGGGAGGCGCCGCCGGCGACGGCGCGCCATTTTCCGGCATCCAGATCGGCTTCGACGAACCGCCGGTGCCCGAGATCGCCTCGATGCCAGCTTGCTGACCCTTCTGGTCGGAGTCCTGGCCGGCTCGAACCGCCTGCTGTTGTACCTGCCCGTTGGCGACGATCGACGCCGCCTGCAATTGGGGCGCGAGCGTAGCGGGATCCAGATCAGCCGCGTGCGTCTGCGCCGCCCAGGTTTGGGCCGAATTGAGCGCGATGGGATCATCCAGCAGTTTCTGCTGCTGCTGCCGCCAACCGATCGGATCGCGCTGCGCCTGCTGGATCTGCTGCGTCGACCGCCCTTGCTGCGCCAGAAACCAGGCCGTCATCTCGGTCCAGGCCGCCGTCTGCAATTGCGTTTGCTGGCTGGCGCCTTGCTGGCGATAGGCGCCGATCGCGGTCTTGGTTGCGGCGCTCCACGGCGCTACCGCTGCCTTGACCCCAGCAACCGTGACAGCCGCAGGAGGCGGGGGCGGCGACCCCATCCCATAATCCCCGACCGCCGGATTTTGCGTTGGACCCATCTCGTCATGAAACGAAGTAGGGCTGGCCGAATACCCATCGCTAGAGACAGCAAGAATCGGCGCCATCGTAGATACTCCCAACCAGATCCAGTCATGAAACAGCGCCTCAATCAAATATAGATTGAGTCTGTTCTATTTTTTCAACAGAACTCGTAGGCAATTGCTATACAAATGAAATGAAGAACTATTACTTAGAGATTTTATCAAATACAAATCTTCAACCATTTTTGGAAAACGGTGTCGACCACGACAGCGATGCCGGATGACGCCATCAGGAAGAAGTCGCGATTTGATATGTCGCCACCGTGACTAGTGGGAAAGTGGCGCAACTGCCGGCCGGTCAAAAAGACCCGGGTTGGCCGATCATGACGATCAAGTCGGCCGCCTGCGGCTTAGCTCCGATGATCCCGGAGAGAAAATCCGCGCGGGGACGGCCTTCGCGGTACAACCGCAGTCCGGTACGCACCCTGCCTTTTGCGGCAGCGAAATCCCGTACTCAGGGCTAAGCATCTGTTCACTTCCGTTCACGTAGTTTTACCTATTCCATCGGTATGAGGCGTCGATCAAAGACTACCGCTCGAATATTCGTGATATGGATCGTGTTTTCGCCGCGCGATTGTTGTCAGAATTGCGCTGAATGGAAATCAAAAATTATCAAATACCGCAATGCAAAAAATCATAATCTACGTTAAATAAATTTGTATAGAGATAATATCACAACCATTGTAGTTATTAGATAATTGTTGTATCTATATTTAGAATATGGCGCGGAAAATCTATATTTTGCGCATTGTTCCACACAGAATAACTTATTGATTCTATAAATCACGCCGCGGTATTGGAATTAATATATTCCGACCCAGCAAATATTTAAGGCCACTTCCTCTCGAATCGCAGCCAGAAATCCTCGGATCATCCCCCGACCGCATCATCAACCCGCAACGGCTGGCCCGCGTGAGCCGGCTTGTCGAGATGCTCGAGAATTCCGGGGTTATCCCCATCGAGGCAGCCATGCGTCCGGATCTCACGATCATCGATGTCGTTTGCCGGGAGGATGAACGGCAGGCAGCCTCGGCCATTTCGCCGCCGCCGGATCACGCCCATATCGGCGACGAGTGACTTCCGTCGACTCACGTTTCGATCCATTCCCGTGCCGGCGGCCGAACGAAGCTCAAACAACTGATATCACTAATTTATTTACCTGACTCGCTTCTGGCATCCCGCGCCGGCAAACCGAAAGCAATGCTTCGTCCGGCACCGTCACCATGGTAGCCTCCGGTTGACGCGACCGTTTGAGACACCAAACCCTCGCCCCGGGAAACGAAATAAGAATTCAAAGGGGTCCATGCGCCTTCGTGAAGGAATTGTTCACTATTATCGGACACCCCAGGATGGGCTTGTCCCGATGCCCTTCGATGAGCTGTCTCCAGCCCTGACGCGCATCCCCCTGCAGCCCGCGAAGCCCGTTCGGCGCGCGGCATCTCCGACGCCCTTTGATCTTCAATCCTGGCTGGTCCGAACAGTATGATGTCCCCTGCTCTGCCGCTCGCTCATACCGCTTTCGTCCGTCGCCGCTCGCTCAGTCTCGTCGAAAAGCTGATGGGCAGTTGCGCGCGCGGAGCGCTTCTGGCGCTGCCGGTGCTGACGGCGATGGGGGTTGCCCTGCCCATGCTGGCGGCGGTCGGGATCGCCCTGCCGACGCCCGCCCTGGCCCAGGCATACCAGCTGTCGGGCACCTCCACCGGCCAGGTTCTGTCGGTCTACGCGCCGCACATGTATTTTTCGGTAGATTCGAACACGCTCATCGACAACGGCCAGACCAGCGGTGTCGAAAGCGGCGTCTACGGCGATGCGTCCGCGGTCTGGACGCTCAGCAATGCCGGCACGATCACCAACAAATACAATATCTCCGACCAGCCCGCGGGCGTCCTGTTCGCGGCCGGTGGCACGATCAACAACAGCGGCCTGATCATCAGCCAGTTCGCCAAAGGCGTGCGCATCGACGGCGGCACCGGCCGGGTGATCAACAGCGGCATCATCTACGGCTATACCGCAGGCATCTATCTGACCGCGGGCGGCACCGTCACCAACATGCCTGGCGGCCACATCTCCTCCAACCTCTCGGGCCTCTACACCGGCGTCTCCATCCAGGGCGCCGTCGGCACCGTGACGAATAGCGGCAGCATCAGCAGCATCTACGGTGTCCAGCTAGGGGCTGGCGGCAACGTCTCCAACCTGGCAGGCGGACGGATCACCAGCCAATTGGCCGGCGTCGAGATCAATGGTGCCGGCACCGTCACGAACGCAGGCCTGATCTCCGCCAGCAGTGGCTATGGCGTCTACTTCCGGGGATCCGGCAACGATACGCTAATCAATTCCGGCACGATTACCGGCTCGCCGACGGCGGCCCGCTTCGGCAGCGGCAACGACCGGCTGATCCTGGAGTCGGGCGGCGTCTTCACCGGTAAGGTCGATGGCGGCAGCGGTTCGAACACGATCGAACTCGCGGCCGGGACCGGCAGCCTTTCGGGCCTCGGCACCAGCTTCACCAATTTCGGCACCGTCGCGCTCGACAGCGGGGCCACCTGGACCCTGACCGGCACCAACACGATCGCCGCCGGCGGGACCATCACCAGCGCCGGCACGCTCGATGCCAGCGGCACGATCAACCTGGGCGGCACGATCGTCGGCAACAATGGCACGGCCGTGCAATTCGGCTCGGGCAGCGACCGGCTGATCCTGAAGCCGGGCTTCACCCTCACCGGCATCGCCGACGGCGGCGCCGGCACCAACACGCTCGAACTGGCCGCCGGCACCGGCAGCCTGACCGGCCTCGGCACCACGCTCACGAATTTCGGTCAGGTGACCATCGATGGCGGAGCCACCTGGACCTTTGCCGGCGCCAATACCGTCGCCACCGGGGTGACGCTGACCAATTCCGGCGTCTTCTACGACACCGGCACGCTGACCAATGCCGGCCGTATCGCCGGCGGCCTCGTTCTGACCGGCACCGCCAGCCTCTCGAACTCCGGCACGATCGCAGCGTCGGGCACGGCCATCTCGGGCGCGGTCGGGTTCAGCGGCACCGTGCTGAATACCGGCCTGATCTCGAGCCAGAGCAATTATGCCGTCTATCTGCATGGCGGTGGCCATGTCACGAACAGCGGCACCGCCGCCACGATTGCCGGCCCCGGATACGGCATCATCATCGGCGGTGGCACCGGCACCGTCGTCAATGACGGCACCATTTTCAGCACCAACCTCGCTGCCATCTACCTGCTCAACGGCGGCACCGTCGTCAATACGGGCAGCATTTCAGCCGGCCTCGACGGTATCGACACGAGCCAGGCCGCGGGCACGGTCACCAACAGCGGCAGCATCGTCGCCAGCCGGTACGGCGTCGACCTGAAGACGGGCGGCTTGGTCTCGAATGCCGCCGGCGGCGTGATCGCCGGCGGCACCGACGGCGTCCTCCTCAACAATGCCGCGACGCTGCGCAATGCCGGCACGATCTCGGGCACCGGGGGCGCCGGCATCGGCGTGCTGTTCACGGGCAGCCAGAACAATACGCTGACCAACAGCGGGACGATCATCGGCAACGGCGGCACAGCCGTGCGGTTCGGCAGCGGCAATGATTTCCTCCAGATCGCGACCGGTGCCGCTTTCGGCGGGACGGTCGACGGCGGCGCCGGCACGAACACGGTCGAGTTCGCCAGCGGCACCACCAGCATCAAGCTGACGAATTTCGGCACCGTGACCGTCGATGGCGGGGCGGCAGCGACGCTGACCGGTTCGGACGCGGCGACGACCGTCACCGTCGCCGGCACACTGACCAACAGCGGTACGCTCAGCGTTTCCGGCGCACTCACCGACACGGGAACACTCGCCAACAGCGGCACGATCACCGGCACCGTGACCCTCGGCGGCTCCGGCGTGGTGACGAACCAGGCGACGGGCCTGATCACCGGCTACAACGGCGTCGATGTCACCGGCAGCGGCCGGGTGACCAATCTCGGCACCGTCGTGGGCACCGGCCACGCCGGCATTTATCTGCGTGCCGGCGGCCAGGTCACGAACAGCGTCGGGGCCACGATTTCCGGTCTCTATTACGGCGTCAAATTCAACGGTGCCGGCACCATCGGCAACGACGGCACGATCGTCGCGACCAGCGGGGTCGGTAACCATTATGCCGGGATCTACTTAGGCGGCAACGGCAGCGTCACCAACAGCAACACCGGCCGGATTTCGGGGGCGAACACCGGCCTCTACATCAGCGGCGCCGGCCAGGTGTTCAATGCCGGCACGATCATCGGGCAGGGCTATTACGGCATCCGGATGGGCGGCGGCACGGTCACGAATTCCGGCACGGCGTCTTCCATTCAGGGCCACCGTTACGGCATCGTATCCCGGACAGGCCCGGTCACCCTCAGCAACGACGGGTCGATCTCCGGCGGCTATTTCGGCCTCTACAGTGCCGGCGGCATGGTCACCAACACCGCGTCAGCCACGATTTCGGGCGGCATCTACGCCGTGAACATCGTTTCGGCCGCCGGCACGGTCATCAACAGCGGCACCATCCTCGGGACCGGACAGAATGCCGGCGGCGGCAACCGTGTGACCGGCGTCTTTCTGAGAGGCGCCGGTGGCAGCGTGTCGAACCTCGGCTCGGCGGCGCTCATCGCGGGCGGCGACTATGGCATCCGGGTCAGATATGGCAGCGGGACGGTCACGAACAGCGGCACCATCCTGGCCAGCGGGCCGAACGGCATCGGCATCGCTTTCGGCGATTTCGCCAATACGCTCAGCAACAGCGGCACGATCATCGGCAACGGCGGCACGGCCGTGCGGTTCGGCGCTGGCAACGATCTCCTGACGCTGTCGGCCGGCGCCAGCTTCACCGGCCTGGTCGATGGCGGCGCCGGCACCAACACGGTCGAGTTCGCCAGCGGCACGAGCAGCATCAATCTGACGAACTTCGGTATCGTGACCGTCGATGTCGGTGCGGCCGCGACCCTTACCGGTACGGACGCGGCGGCGACCGTCACCGTCGCCGGCACGCTGACCAACAGCGGCACGCTCAGCATTTCCGGAGCGCTTACCGACACGGGCACGCTCGCCAACAGCGGCACGATCGCCGGCACGGTCACCGTGAGCGGTGCCGGCGTCGTGGTAAACCAGGCGGGTGGCGTCATCACCGGCGCGACCGGCGTCCATGCGCTGACCGGCAGCACGCCCACGCTGACCAACCTCGGCACCATCACCGGCACCAGCTTCGGCGTCAGCTTCGCCGGCAGTGCCGCCAGTACGGTGTTCAATTCCGGATCGATCTCCGGCGGTACGGGCATCTATCTGAAGGGCGACGGCTACGTTCAGAATCTGGGTTCCATCAGCGCCAACGCGCAGCAGGGTGTCTCGTTCGCGACCGGCGGCACACTCGTCAACGGCTCGACCGGCAACACGACGGCGCTCATCAAGACCACAGGCAACAATTTTGCCGTTTACAGCAACACAGGCCCGCTCACCGTCACCAACTACGGCACCATCCAAAGTGCCTTTGTCGGCATCGTCCTGAATAGCGGCGGCACGGTCGCCAACTTCGGCAGTGTCGGCGGCGCCGTCGGCATCTATATGAATGCCGGGTCGCTCACCAATCACGGCACCATCACGGGCAGTACCGCGAACTCGACCGCCTCCGGCCTCAAGACGGCCGGCATCTATGCGAGGAATGGCGCATCGATCACCAACGCGGCGGATGGCCTGATCGGCGGCTGGTACGGCGTTTATCTGGTCAACGGCGGCGCGATCCAGAATCTCGGCACCATCGTCGGTTCGGGCGCCGGCGGCTCGGGCATCACGGTGAGTGGAGCCGGCATCATCTCCAATGCCGGTACCATCGCCGCGACCGGCGCGGCCGGCGTCGGCGTGCTGTTTGCCGGCAGTGCCGCCGACACGCTGATCAACAGCGGCACCATCATCGGCAACGGCGGGACAGCCGTGCGATTCGGCAGCGGCAGCGACTTGCTGGCGTTGCAGTCAGGATCGTCCCTGGTCGGCGTCGCCGACGGCGGCAGCGGCAGCAACACGCTCGAACTGTCGGCGAGCGGCGGCAGCCTGTCCGGGCTCGGCACCAGCTTCATCAATTTCGGCGCCGTCACGGTCGATAGCGGTGCCGCCTGGACCGTCACGGGCGACAACACAATTGCGACCGGCGTCACCCTGACCAATGCCGGTACCTTCACCGTGGCGGGCTCGCTCACCAATGCCGGCAGCATTTCGGGCGCCGTGACTTTGGGCAGCGCGGGCGTCCTGGCCAACCAATCCACCGGATCGATCGTCGGCTCGACCGTCGGCATCAGCTTGGTCGGCGCCGCCGGCATCATCGGCAATGCCGGTACCATCCTCGCCAGCGGCATCGCCGGTTACGGCATCTCGCTCGGCGCCGACGGCACGGTCACGAACGCCGCGACCGGCCTGGTTTCGGGCGCCCGTGCCGGCATCGCCATCGGTGCGGGCACGGCGCAGATTCTGAATCGCGGGCTGATCACGGGCAGCGGTACCAGCGGCGTGGGCGTGCTGTTCAGCGGCGCCGGGCAGGGCACGGTCGACAATTACGGCACGATCAGCGGCAACGGCGGCACGGCGCTCCGCTTCGCCGGCGGCACGAACCTGCTGGTCGTCGAGAGCGGCGGCGTGCTGTCCGGGGTGGCCGACGGCACCAACGGCACGAACACGCTCGCGATCCGCGGCAGCGCCACCCTGAACGGCGTCGATGCGATCGGCTTCCAGAGCGTCGGGTTCTACAATCCGACGAACGTGATCGATAGCGGCTCGACCATCACCAACCCGTCGTTGATCAGCGGCACGCTCACCAACGACGGCACGCTCAACGGCATCGTGACCATCGACCATGGCGCCCTTCTGTCCAACGACGGCCATGTCGACGTCACGGGGATCTCGATCAACAGCGGCCAGATCCTGAACAACGGTCCATTCACGAACGCCAGCACCTTCACCAACGACGGCACGGCATCCTTCACCAACAACAACCTGTTGACGAATACCGGCACGTTCTTCAATGCCGGTACCTTCACCAACAGCGCGACCCTGGATACGTCCGCCGGCTCGTTCCGCGACACGGGCTTCCTGACCAATTCCGGCCAGATCGTCGGTACGGTGACTCTCGCCGGCACCGGGACGTTCCAAAATTCCGGCACAGTCGCCGGCACGGCCACCGCCGTCGACGTCGCGGCGGGCGGCAACCTCGGCACCATCGTGAACGCGCCCGGCGGACTGCTCACGGGCGCCACCGGCGTTCTGGCCGGTGCCGCCGTCACCATGACGAATGCAGGCACGATCACCGGCACGACCCAATATGGCGTCGCGATGCAGGCGGGCGGCACGTTCGTGAACATGGGCGGCGCGTCGCTCGTCCAAGGGTTGAACGCCGCCCTCTACAGCGGCGGCGGTGCGGGCCTCGTCGTCAACGCGGGCACGATCACGAGCAGCGGCATCGGCGTGCAATTCGGCGGCACGTTCGACAATACCCTCGTGAACGCCGGCACCATCACCGGCTTGTCGGGCACGGCGGTGCTGTTTGGTGCCGGCAACGACCGCCTGACGCTGCAGCCGGGCGCGGTGTTCGGCGGCGCCGTCGATGGTGGCGCAGGCAGCAACACGCTGGAATTTGCGGGCGCAGGCGGCAGCGCTGCCGGCCTGGGCGGCTCCAATTTCCTCAATTTCGCGAACGTTGCCGTCGATAGCGGGGCTTCCTGGACGCTGACCAGCGACAGCACGATCGCGAGCGGCACGACGCTGGTCAACGACGGCACCCTGATCAGCAGTGCCGCACTCGTCGACGCTGGCGTGATCACCAATGCCGGCGTGATCGACGAAAGCGCCGGCAGCATCGGTGTGGCACTCAGCGGCAGCGGCCGCCTGGACAACAGCGGGACCATCGTCGGCGGCCAGATCGGCGTGTCGGGAACGAGCGGCAGCTTCTCCAACAGCGGGATGATCACCGGCACCCAACATTTCGGCTTCTATCTGTCGAGCGGCGGCACGGTCACGAACCAGAGCGCCGGATCGATCAGCGGCGGCTATCGCGGCGTCTACATCAAGGGTGCCACCGGGCTGGTGACGAACGACGGCACCATCACGGCGGCCGGCACGACCGGACGGGCCGTCTGGCTGGACCAGGGCGGCACGGTGGCGAATACCGCCACCGGCGTGATCTCAGGCGCGCTGACCGGCGTAGTCGTCAAGAACGCGGCCGGCACGCTCACCAACCAGGGCAGCATTGCCGGCAGCACCAAATACGGCGTCTATTTCGCAGCGGGCGGCCAAATCACCAACGAGGCCGGCGGCCAAATCGCCGGCCATCTGAACGGTGTGCTGAGCTTCGGCGGCCCGAGCGTCGTCTCGAACGCTGGAACGATCGTCGCCTCCTCGGGTGCCGGCGTCGTGCTCAGCGGGACCTTCGCGAATACGCTGGTCAACAGCGGGACGATCATCGGCAACAACGGCACGGCGGTCCGGTTCGGCGCCGGCGACGATCTGCTGCAGATCCAGTCGGGCGCCAGCTTCACCGGGCTGGTCGACGGCGGCGCCGGCAGCAATATGCTGGAATTCGTCTCCGGTACCGGCACGGTGGGGTTCGCCAACTTCGGCACGGTCGCGGTCGACGCCGGGGCCAACTGGACCAGCAGCGGCACCGCGACCGTCACCTCGTTCGCCAATGCCGGCAGCTTCACGAATGCCGGGACGCTGACCAGCACCGGCACGTTCAGCAATAGCGGCACCTTCATCGATGCCGGCAGCTTCACGAGTTCGGGTCTGCTGTCGAACAGCGGCAGCATCGACGGCGGGGTGACCCTGACCGGCGGATCGC